>NZ_JBHVST010000072.1:0-58631 GCF_042885015.1 Streptomyces sp. NPDC058086
GCCCCGTGCCCCAGGGGCGCGGGGAACTGCGCGCCAAGCCCCCACCGGGCCCGCAGCCGAACGGGTCGGGTGGGCGGGGGATTCGGGGCGAAGCCCCGCCTTAGGGGCGCGGGGAACTGCGCGACCAGCTCCCACCCGCCCGGGGGGAATCGTCACGGGGACGGAGGGCGTACCGGGGCCACGTCGATCGCTGTGGCGCCCCGCGGCTCCGGCGCATGGCGGAGTCCCGGCTCGCGGGAGTACGAACGCAGGTATCCCACCACCGTGTTGGTGACCGCCACCAGCGGCACCGCCACCACCGCCCCGCCGATCCCGGCGACCAGCCCACCCGCCGCGACGGACAGCACCACCGCCAGCGGATGCACCCGCACGGCCCGCCCCAGAATGAACGGCTGGAGGATGTGGCCCTCGATCTGCTGGACCGCGAGCACGACGAGCAGCGTCATCAGCGCGGTGAACACACCCTGCGTCACCACCGCGACCACCACCGCCAACGCCCCCGACATCACCGCACCCACCAGCGGAATGAACGCGAAGAGGAAGATGAAGACGGCGAGGGGCACGGCCATGGGGACGTTCAGGAAGTAGAGGCCGAGGCCGATGAAGATCGCGTCGATCAGAGCCACTATCACCGTGCCGCGCACATAGGCCGTCAGGGTCCGCCACGCGCGGGGCCCCGCCCCGGCCACCCCCGGCCGCGCCGCCGCCGGCACCAGCTTCAGCGTCCACTCCCAGATGCGCTTGCCGTCGTAGAGGAGGAAGAGCGTCGAGAACATCGTCAGGAGGATGCCGGTCAGCGCTTCCACTATGACCGTCACGCCCTCCAGCCCCGCCGACGTGATCTGGTCCGTGTTCGCGCCGATCGCCTCCCGCAGGTTCTTGGCGATCTCGTTGATCTGCTTGTCCGTCACATGGAACGGGCTGTTGAGGAGCCACTTGCGCAACTCGTCGATGCCGTCCTGGATCTGGTTCGAGAGGTTGTCGATGTTCTCCTGGACCTGCCAGACCACGAACCAGCCGACCAGCCCCATGATGACGAAGCCGAGGATCGCGGTGAGCGCGGTGGCGAGGCCCCTGGGGAATCCCACTCTCTTCAGGCGCGCCACGGTGGGCTGAAGGAGCGCGGTGATGAGCAGCGCGGCGACGAAGGCCAGTACGACCAGTTGTACGGCGCTGATCACCCGCATCAACACCCAGAGGGTGCCCGCGAGAACGAGCAGCCGCCAGCCGGCCTCGGCCGCGACCCGTACGCCCCACGGCACGGCCAGGACGGGATCGGGCCGAGTGTGCGTCTGCGGCCCATGGGTGTAGTGGGGGGCGGGGACGAACGTAACGGCGGGCTCGGATTCGGATCCGGGTTCACGTTCGGGTTCCCGGTCGGGGGTGGGTTCGGGAGTGGCGTCGGCAGGGGGCGCGGAAGGCTTCGCGTCCGCCCCTGCCGTCGTCGAGCCGCGTGGCGACCGGTCGTCGGTCTCGTCGCTCAGGTCGAGCGAGCCCCCCGACTCCTTCTCCACCTCGGCGCGGCGCTCGTCCAACCGCGCACCCAGCTCCGTCAGCTTGGCGCCGAGCCGGCCGAGCAACCCTGGCACTCTCGACATGATCCGTCCTTTTCCCCCGCTTCTCCCCACCACTCCCCCCTGGAGTCGTCGGTTCCGACCGTACATGGCCGAAGCCCCTCACCCTAGGACGGGGAGGGGCTTCGAAAGGTTGAGCGGCCGGAGGTGACGACGGCTCAGTAGTTGCCGTGAGCCTGCCAGTACGACCAGGCGTCGCAGGGGCTGCCGTAGCGTTCGTTCATGTAGTTGAGGCCCCACTTGATCTGCGTGGCCGGGTTGGTCTGCCAGTCGGCACCGACGGACGCCATCTTGCTGCCGGGCAGCGACTGCACGAGACCGTAGGCGCCGGACGAGGGGTTCTGCGCCCTGTAGTTCCAGGTGGACTCGTGGTCCACGATGTTGCTGAAGCACTGGAACTGACCGCTGGGAATGATCTGGCGCGCGAGGGCCTGGACCTCGGCGACGGTGTACGAGGACTGCGGGGCCAGGCTGACAGCGGCAGCGGCACGCGTCTCGGAGCGGCTGGCCGCTTCCGCGGCATCCTTGCGCGCCTTGGCGTCCGCCGCGGCCTTCTGCTTCGCGACCGCGTCCTTGGCAGCCTGCTTGCGGGCAGCCTCCTCCGCGTCCTTCTTGGCGCTCGCGTCCGCGGCGATGGCCTGTGCGTCGGCCTGCTGCGTCAGGGACGCGGTCTGCACCTGGGCCTGCTGGCCCGCAGGTATGTCCGCGAGGAGAGTCGAGTCACTCGCCGTCGCCTCAGCGTCGTTCGACGGCTGGCCAGTGCTGCCCGAGGCAACACCACTCACGGCGCCGACAGCGGTGACCGCGGTGGCCGAGGCCACTGCGAGTCCCCGGACCGAAATCCGGCTCACACGGTTTCCTTCCAGCATCGCCCGCTTAGGTGACCCTCGCGGACGCAATCGTGCCCCTGAACGCTGGCCTCCCAACTGCGGGGTCACGGGAGGCACGGGCCCGGTGGGCAACTCCCTTGACGGAAGTGCCGCGTGGTGCGCGGGCGGCATACGACGACTCTATGGAGTTCTGGTGTTCCTGAGGTGCGGTACCGCTGGGGGTACACGTGTGTCGTATGCGGGGCCTGACAGGAATGAGACTCTGCCGTAACCCGACGCCGCGAGGCAATTCCCAGTTGCGTGTGAAAGCTCACACCCCGTTTGCCCCAGGAGTTTTGCGGAAACAAGCGCGCACGAAGACGCCGCCCGGCTAGGCTCTTCGCCTTTTGCCGGGCGGCGTCAACTACCGTGCATCCACCACGTTTTGACCAACCGGGTCAAGCCGTGTCAGACGGGTCCAGATGGAGTCAGTTGGATCCAGATGGAGTCAGATGGAGCCAGGTGGGTCAGATCTGTCCGTCCTCCAGCATTTCGGTCACAAGCGCCGCGATCTGGGACCTCTCGGAGCGGTTCAGCGTCACGTGCGCGAAGAGCGGATGACCCTTCAGCTTCTCCACGACGGCGACCACGCCGTCGTACCGGCCGACGCGCAGATTGTCCCGCTGTGCCACGTCATGGGTGAGAACCACCCGCGAGTTGGCGCCGATGCGGGACAGAACGGTCAGCAGCACGTTCCGTTCCAGTGACTGGGCCTCGTCCACGATCACGAAGGCGTCGTGCAGGGAGCGGCCGCGGATGTGGGTGAGCGGCAGGACCTCCAGCATGCCGCGCGCGGTGACCTCCTCGATCACATCGCGCGAGGTGACCGCCGACAGCGTGTCGAAGACGGCCTGCGCCCAGGGGCCCATCTTCTCGGCCTCGGAACCGGGCAGATAGCCGAGCTCCTGCCCGCCCACCGCGTACAGCGGCCGGAAGACCATCACCTTCTGGTGCTGACGCCGCTCCAGCACGGCCTCCAGGCCCGCGCAGAGCGCGAGCGCCGACTTGCCGGTGCCGGCCCGGCCGCCCATCGACAGGATCCCGATGTCGGGGTCGAGCAGCAGATCGAGCGCGATGCGCTGCTCGGCGCTGCGGCCCTTGATGCCGAAGGCCTCCCGATCGCCGCGCACCAGCCGGACGTTGCCCTCGGAGGTGACACGGCCGAGGGCCTTGCCGCGCTCCGACTGGATCGTCAGACCGGTGTGGACCGGCAGGTCGGCCGCTTCGGGGACGTACGCGTGGCCCTCCTCGAAGAGGATGTCCACCTGCTCACCGGACAGGGTCAGTTCGGACATTCCGGTCCAGCCGGAGGAGCCCGTGATGGCCAGTTCCGCGCGGTACTCCTCGGCGAGGAGACCGACGGACGAGGCCTTGATCCTGAGCGGCAGGTCCTTCGAGACGACGGTGACGTCGTACCCCTCGGCCTGCAGGTTGCGGGCGACCGCGAGGATGCGGGAGTCGTTGTCCCCCAGGCGGTACCCGCTGGGCAGGACGCTGGGGTCCGAGTGATTGAGCTCGACGCGTACGGTCCCACCGAGTTCCCCGATCGGGATGGGGGCGTCGAGGCGGCCGAACCGCACCCGGAACTCGTCGAGCAGGCGCAGGGCCTGCCGGGCGAAGTAGCCGAGCTCGGGATGGTGCCTCTTGGCCTCCAGTTCCGTCACCACGACGATCGGAAGCACGACCTCGTGCTCGTCGAAGCGGCTCAGGGCGTTCGGGTCGGCCAGCAGGACGCTGGTGTCGAGAACATAGGTGCGCCGGTCTGGCATACGACGCTTTGTGCTGGTCACCACGGAAGGACGTACCCCCTCGGATGAGGTCGGGGAGCGACGGAGAGGAGCTGGACCGGTCCTGGCCGCATTGCGCGGGCCGGAGACCGGCCCTCCGTCTCGTCCGTACGGACCGCACGGTCGGGCTGGTGCAAAGGGCCTCCCGGGCGGACGGCCCCGTGCCGTCCGCTGAGATACGACACCCGTGGTTCGGGCGTCGACCTGCATGGCTTATGCCCTCGAACATGCGCGGCCATGCAAGAGCATGTGACCACGCGTTCGTTAACTCCGGATGACGCGCACCCCTCGCACCCCCCTGGGTCAGCCTCCGTAGCGGCGGTGTCGCGCCGCGTAGTCACGCAGGGCACGCAGGAAGTCGACCTTGCGGAACGCCGGCCAGAAGACTTCGCAGAAGTAGTACTCCGAGTGGGCGGTCTGCCAGAGCATGAATCCGGACAGCCGCTGCTCGCCGCTGGTGCGGATCACCAGGTCCGGGTCGGGCTGGGCACTCGTATAGAGGTGCTTGCCGATGAGGTCGATGTCCACGGACTCGGCAACGTCCTCGATCGAGGAGCCCTTGTCGGCGGCGTCCAGGAGCATGGAGCGCACGGCGTCGGCGATCTCCTGGCGGCCGCCGTAGCCGATGGCGACGTTGACCACTATCCCGTCGACGTGCGCGGTGGTCTCCTCGGCCTCCTTCAGCGCGGTCTGCATCTGGGAGGGCAGGATGTCCGGCGTGCCCACATGGTGCACGCGCCAGCGGCCGTCGGCGGCGAGGGTGCGTACGACGCCCTCGATGATGCCGAGCAGGGGGACGAGCTCGTCCTCGGGGCGGTCGAAGTTGTCCGTCGACAGCAGCCAGAGGGTGACGACCTCGACATCGGTCTCCGAGCACCAGCCGAGGAACTCCTCGATCTTGTCGGCGCCGGCGCGGTGCCCCTGGGCGGCCGTGCTGCCCGCCGCCTTCGCCCAGCGCCGGTTGCCGTCCATGATGACGCCGATGTGCTTGGGCACCTGGTCGTGGTCGAGGTGGCCCTCCACCCTGCGTGTGTAGAACCTGAGCAGCAGCCGGCGCAGGTTGTCCCGCAGGTTCACGTGTTGTCAGCCCCTCCGTGCGGATCGGACGGGCGCGGCAGAGCGGCCTCGCTCAGCGCAACCCCTGTCCATATGGCGGTCCCCGGGGGCGAAGCCTACCCCCGCGAAACCAACGGACCCGCAAGAGGTGTCTGTGGTCCGACAAGTGGGCCGGGGTGGGGGCGCTGTGTCACCAGGGCCGGTTCCCGAGGGCAGGGGGGCGCACGGGGGCGCAGGCGGAGGAGACGGTGGGGTGGGGTGTGGGGGCACAAAAAACGGGCCGGTCCGTGGGGGGGAGACGGACCGGCCCGAGGGGGGGTTTCCACCATAACCCTTCGTAAGTGATGCTGCGTGCATCGGCGTGCCACAACTACTCTCCGAAACCGGACGACGACGCCGCGGTGGTCGCGGAACCTCTTATTCAGGGCTTGATCATGGCCGAATCACAGCGGATTCAAAGGGAATGGAGAGGTAAACGGAGAGATCCGGAGGGTTTGCGACCAACTGGGCCTTCCCTGCCGACTCGCCCCCACGTACTCCGGGAGAGTGACGCGCGTCCGTGTCGCCCGCTTGACGGCGCCGCTAACTTCGCACCCATGGCCATGCTCACCATGCCGGGGATCCCCGCACCGGTACCGCTGGAGGTCGCCGTGTCGGCCCGCGCCCGGCGCCGTGGACTGCTCGGGCGCGACGGGATCGACGGGGCCCTGCTGCTCTCGCCGGCGAGCGCGGTGCACACCCTGGGGATGCGGTTCGCGATCGACGTCGCCTATTTGGACCGGAAGTTCCGCGTCTTGGCGGTGCGGACGATGAAGCCGGGGCGCATGGGGCGCCCCCGCCCACGCTCCCGCCACATTCTGGAGGCGGAGGCCGGGGCGATGGAGCGATGGGGCGTACGGCGCGGGGCACAGGTCACGGTGCACGACCGGTGACGTGACTTCAGGCAGGGGCGCAGCACCGCGCAGCCCCCTCCACTGCGCGGTGCCACACGCGCAGCTTTGCTCACGCGAATTACCTTGGTCTGAACTTACGTGAGGCGAACACCCCGGACGACCCACCCCCGATAACGATGTGGAAACCCTGTGCAGAAGTCCGTCATGCGGACGGACATCTCACCCATGGCTGGTCGCATCAGGGTGTTTTCGGTCAATCGGTTCCCGGACGCTCCAGCGGACAGGATCTGACCTCATTCCCGCCTACCTTCGCCGCATGACCCTGAAGATCACATGGAACGAGGCGAGCGCGCGACGAATGGAGCGCCAGTTCCTGGCCGTTCCGGCGCGCGGCGGGACTCCGGTCGCCGACACCGTCGGCGCGATGCTCGGCGCGCACGCACAAGTCCTGTCGGCGGCCGAGGTGTCGGTGGGCGTACGCGCCGAGGGAGTCACGCGGGCAGACGTACGCGCCGCGCTCTGGGAGGACGGATCGCTGGTGAAGACGTACGGTCCGCGCGGCACCGTGCATCTGCTCCCCACCGCGGAGCTCCCCCTCTGGACGGCCGCGTTGACGGCGATCCCGTCCGGCCGGAGCCCCTCCGCGCCCGCCGTCCGGCTCACCGAGGAGCAGGCGGACGAGGTCGTGGCGGCGATCGGGGACGCCCTGGACGGCGCGCGGCTGACCATCGACGAGTTGAGCGACGAGGTGGTGGCGCGCACCGGGTCCTGGGCCGGGGACCTGGTGATGCCCGCGTTCCAGGGCATGTGGCCGCGCTGGCGGCAGGTCATGCACCGGGCGGGTCAGCGCGGCGCGCTGTGCTTCGCCCCGAACCGGGGCCGCAAGGCGACGTACACCCGGCCCCCGCACTTCGAGCCGCTCGCCGCCGACGAGGGGCTCGCCCTGCTCGTAGAGCGCTATCTGCGCGCGTACGGACCGGCGACGCCGGGGCGATTCGCCAAGTGGGCTGCGGCTCCGCGTGGTTGGGCCACCGAGCTCTTCGCCTCGCTGGCGGGCACGGGGGTCATCGAGGAGGTCGACTTCGAGGGGCCGGCGTGGGTCGCGGCGGGCGACACGCAGTTCCCGGGGACGCCGGTGAGCGGGGTGCGGCTGCTTCCGTACTTCGACGCGTACGCCATCGCCGCGGGGCCCCGCGAGGTGCTGTTCCCCGGGCCGGCGTACGCACGTGCCCTCGCGGGCGGCCAGGCCGGGAACTTCCCCGTGCTGCTGGTCGACGGCGTGGTGGCCGGGGTCTGGCACCAGCGGCGCCGCGGACGGCGTACGACGGTCACCGTGGAGCCGCTGGAAGGGCTGACGGCGGCGCGGGAACGGGAGTTGGCGCGGCAGGTGGAACGGGTGGGTGAAATCCTGGAGGCGGGGGCGGAGTTGGTGGTGGGGAGGGTGACGGCGGGCCCGCACGCATGAGCCCGAACGCGAGCCCTCCCGGGGAGCCCATGGACCCCTAGGAACGACGCGGCTTGCGCGCCTCGATCAGGAAGCGGGCGCTGTGGGCGACGAACGGGCCCTTCGCCCCGATCCGCTCATGCAGGGCACGCAGCTCGGTCCGGTACCGGTCGACGGTGAAGCCGGGGACCATCCAGATCACCTTGCGCAGGAAGTGGACGACGGCACCGATGTCGTAGAACTCGACGCGCAGCCGCTGCGCGCGCAGATCGACGACGTCGAGCCCGGCGGCCTCGGCGGCGGCGCGGGCGCGGTCCGGGTTCCGGCCCTTCCTGACGTCCTCCGGCAGCGGGCCGAGGAAGTACTCGACGAGTTCGAAGACGCTCGCCGGGCCGACCTGCTGGGAGAAGTACGTGCCGCCGGGGCGCAGGACGCGCGCGATCTCGGACCAGTGCGTCGTGACCGGGTGCCGGCTGGTGACCAGGTCGAAGGCGCCGTCCGCGAAGGGCAGCGGGGCGTCCTCGGGAGAGGCGACGACCACGGCGCCACGGGGGTGGAGCAGGGCGGTGGCCTTCGCGACGTTCGGGAGCCAGCCCTCGGTGGCGACGGTGAGCGGGGGCAGCGTCGGCGCGGAGGCCAGCACCTCACCGCCACCGGTCTGGATGTCCAGCGCGGCGGACGCGTGCGCGAGCCGCTCCCCCATCGCCCGCGCGTACCCCCACGAGGGCCGTTCCTCGGTGGCGCGCCCCTCGAACCAGGAGAAGTCCCATCCCTCGACGGACACGGCCACGGCCTCGTCGACGAGAGCTTCGAAGGTACGGGTGGTGGTCATGGGGGGGATCTTCTCAACGGGGCGGCGGGGGAGCGAGGCGTTTTCCACCGGGCAACGGGGTTGCGGGGCCAGGTGTCCAGGGCGCTCGTCGCCGGTGCTTTCACTCCCCGGGGAGTACGAGCAGGGTGTGGTCGTCGTTGCCGTGGCGGACGGTCCCGTGGTGCTGGAAGCCGTGCCGTTCCAGGAGGCGTATGGACGCGGTGTTGCCCGTGAAGGGATCGGCGTACAGGGGGCGGTTCCTCTCCAGCTCGAGGAAGCGGGCCAGAGCCTTGGTGCCGATCCCCCGGCCCCAGTACGGGCGGCCGAGCCAGTAGCCGATGAAGCGCCGCTCGCCCTCCCACCAGGAGACGACGTTCCCGGCCGGCACACCGTCCACGGTGACCGTCCGCACGAGGACGGTGTCGTCACCGAGGACCCTGGTCCTCCAGTGGGACATGAACGCCTCCCGCGTCCGGGGCTCGAACCTCGAGCGCCGGGCCGCCTCGGGATCCTGCTCGTAGGCCAGGAACAGGTCGAGGTCGGTTTCGACCGCGTCCCTCAGCCGTACGTCGTCATCGCTCATACCGACGAGTGTGGCAGCGGGCACTGACAACGACCGGCCTACCCGATGAGCGGCCGGACCTCTCGGGCCGCGAACCGTACGAAGGCCTCGGGGTCCGGTTCGTCGGCGGTGGGCTGCAGGACCACGGTGTCGGCGCCGGCCTCCACGAGGCGCTGTACGGCCTTGGCCACCGCGTCCGCGTCCCCGGCGACGCCGTGCTCCGGCAGCGGATCCTCACCGTTCGCCTCGATCTCGGCGCGCAGCCGCGCCGCCGCGTCCGTTCCGGTGGCCGTGTGGAGGTAGACGATCACCCGGTGGTGGTCGGTCCGGCCCGCCGACTCCCGCCCCTCGTCGATGAGTCGGCGCGCCCGCCGTACCCCTTCCGGCGCGGTGGCGGCGGTGAGGACGGTGCCGTCGGCGGCGGCCCCCGAGAGCCGGAGCGAACGCGGCCCGGTGGCGCCCGCGAGCACCTCCGGTGCCGCCGCCGGGGGCCAGTCGAGGGCGACGCCGTCCAGCTTCACGTACCGGCCGTCCGTGCTGACCCGCTCGCCCCGCAGCAGCGCGCGCAGCGCGTCGAGGTGCTCGCGCAGCAGTGTCACGGGCGACTCCGCACGCGCCCCGACCTGCCCCATCCAGTCCTGTACGCCGTGGCCGACGCCCAGGATCGCGCGCCCCGGGAACATCCGGTGCAGCGTGGCGGCCTCCATGGCGGTGACGGCGACGTTGCGCAGCGGGACGGGCAGCAGGCCCACGCCGACCCGGACCCGTTCGGTCCAGGCGAGGGCGGCCGCCGCGGCCGAGATGCCCCCTTCGAGGAAGCAGTCCTCCCACAGCCACAGCTCCTCCAGGCCCGCGTCGTCCGCCGCGCGCGCGACGGCCCGCAGCCGCTCGGGGGGCAGTTGGGGCCGGAACACAACGCCGAGAACAGTCATGGAGCCTTCCTACCGATGCCCCGGCTCGCGGACAACACCTTTACGTGTCGGCGGTTCCGGGGTCGGTAGCAGTGGCGGGGGCGATGGCGGTGCTGTCGCGTTCGTAGCGCAGGAGTACGACCCCGTTGCCGAAGGCCCGTGACTCGACGAACCGCAGATCGGTCGGGGTGTGCGACTCCGGGAACAGGGGTTTGCCGCGGCCGATCAGCACCGGATGCACGTACACCCGGAACTCGTCGACCAGGTCGTACCGCAGGAACGCGGCCGCGAGGTCGGCGCCACCGAGGCCGAGGTCCCCGCCGGGCTGTTCCTTGAGCGCCCTGACCTCGTCCGGTACGACGTCCCGGACGATCGTGGTGTTCCAGTCGGCCCGCTCCAGTGTCCGCGAGTACACGTACTTGGGGATGTCCCGCCAGATCCCCGCGAACTCGACCACCTCGGCCGTACTGTCCGGGCTGTCCGGATCCTGGTCGGCCGTCGGCCAGAACCCGGCCATCAGCTCGTGCGTGACCCGGCCTTCCAGCAGGCCGCCGAGCTTCCTGATCTCGTCGTTGAAGTGGCGGTGCAGCTCCGCGTCGACGCGGTGCCAGTCGATCTCGCGGTTCGGTCCCTCGATGAATCCGTCCAGGGACACCGACATCATCAGGACGATTCTTCTCATGACACCAGGTTCTCAGCTCTGGGCTCCCGAGGACCCACTGTTCGCCGCGCCACGTGGGAACGTCACCTCCACCCGGCGGTTCTTCCGGCGGCCCTCCTCCGAGGTGTTGTCCGCGATCGGGTAGTCCTCGCTGTAGCCGCGCACCTCGAAGGTGACGTCCGTCGAGCCGAGCGCCGCCGCCAGTTCGTCGTGGACGATCTCCGCGCGCTTCTTGGAGAGGACCAGGCCGTGGGCGTACGAGCCGAGGTTGTCGGTGAACCCGAACACCCTGACCGTCGTCGCCTTCTGGTTCTTGATCTCGTCCGCGATCGCCTGGATACGGGAACGAGCGTCGGGGTTCAGCTTCGAACTGTCCTTGGGGAACAACACCTCGGCCTGCAACGCGAACGTCACGTCCGAGTTCGTGTCCTCCCGCCGCTCCTCACCACCGAGGTCCTCGACGACCGACTTGATGTCCAACACCTTGGCCGGCGCGAGCGTGGCGCCGTCGGCGAGCTTCAGGCCGGGGCTGGTGGGGTCGACGGTGGGGGGTGGGGAGGTGGTGACGCTGCCCGGCGGGGCGCTGGGGTCGGTGCCGTCGGCGTGCGCCGGGCCGCCGGTGAGGCTCAGCGCGGCCAGTACGGCGAGGGCCGTGAGCGTGGTCGCGGCGCTGCGGGATGGGAGGGCCATGGTCACTCGCCGTCGGAGATCTGGATGGAGGCGGGGGGCATGGAGCCGACCTGGAAGTCGACGTTGGTGGTGTCGGCGGGGGGTGCGGGGAATTGGGCGAACCAGTCGGCCGACTGGCCCGCTTCCACGCCACCGCCGTCGAACTTCGTGCAGAGGCAGCGCCCCTGGGTGTCCCGCAGGACGAGGTACTTCTTCTTGCCCTTGCTGTCGATCAGCGAGGCTCCGGCGAGGGATGCGCCGTTCCTGTTCAACTCCCGCTCGTCGCCACGCCAGTTCGACGCGATCCAGAACTGGCCCCCGCCGTTGGTCACCTTGCCGCTCACAGTGACATAGCCGCCCTGGTCACGGACGGCCGAGGCGATGGTAAGCGTGATGTCGCCGCCCTTCACCTCCGCCAGTGCCGCCTCCTGGCTCGGTGTCGGAGACGCCTGCGGCTTGCTTCCGCCGCCTTTGCCCGACTGCGAAGTCGAAGTCCCGCTCGGCTTGTCACCACCGTCTCCCCCGCCGCAACCGGACACCGTGAGGAGCAACCCAGTCGTAATGGCCACCGCGGCCAGTGCCCGTCGGCCCTTCATGGTGTGCCGGAGATCCATCGGTACGGCTTCCTCTCACTCGGCCAGATGCACAGAGAACAGCACGGACGCGTCCGGAAGGTCGGCCGGATCGAACTTTCCGGGGTCGATGTCGACGGTCCGTCCGTCGCAGTTCAGTTCCACGGGCTTCTTGGGATCCGCAGCCGGATCGAAGTCACAGCGCGGCTGGATGACAGCGGTGGCATGAGCCGTCGCCTGCTTGTCCGTGCCGGGAATGATCGACTTGCCAACGGTGTACTGGGTCTCGATATCCACCCGATAGCCCGGAAATCCGTTCACTGCGGCCGGGGTGAAACCCTGCACTGTCGACTTGTTCTCAGCGGCCAGCCGACCGGCCGCAGCCGCGGCTCCGGTGCCTTTGAACAGGTCTCCCTTGAGCCAGTCCAACCAGTGGTCATTCGTGCCCACGGCCCCCGCCAGGCCCGTCATCAGCTCGTCGCGGGAGTCCCGTGCGGCCGCCAACGCCGCAGCGTCCGCCGCGGATTGAGCTCCATTCCGGGCGGACGCTGCTTGGGCGAACACGAAGAAGGCGAGCGCGGCGAAGAGAAGAATCCCCGACAACCAGATGTAGATGGGGAGGGTCTGCCCTCGGTCGCTGCGGGCCGGGTGGATCAGCCGCCGCCACCGCCGGTGACCTGGGTGACTGCCGTCCGGATCGCTCCCGAGATCATCCCGTCCAGGCCGATCTGATCGATCAGCGTGAAGATCCCGGCGATGATGATCATCAACCCGGCGTACTCCACGAAACCAGCGCCGGCGTCCCGTCCGCGGCCCCGCATCCGACCGGCGACGGTCTTCGCCCAGGTCTCCACCCGGACTCCCGCCCTCAGCGTCCAGTCCCTCGTCACCATGGCCCCTGTCCTCCCGCCCGACGCCACCACTACCGACCCGAGCACCGTACGTGAGACCGCGCCTACTCCGGGTGGGCCCAGGGGCCCAACTTCGGGTGGGTGGAGTCATCGGCTCCACCCCTCACGTGCCGTGCCCAGCCAGTGGGCGATCGCTTCGCTGCGCGAGGAACTGTGCAGCTTTGCGAAGATGCGGTTGATGTGGTTCTTGACGGTCTTCTCGCTGATGAAGCAGGCGGCGGCGATCTGCCGATTGCTCATGCCGGACGCGATGAGATCCATGACCTCCACCTCCCGTGAACTCAGGCCGAAGTCGAGCCGGTTGGGCACGCGACGGCGCAGCCTCGCCGCATAGCCGGGGCGAACCTTCGACGACTGTCCCACAAGTGGTTGCAGGTGCGAAGGGAAATCGTTCGGTTCGTACGAAACACCGAGTGAATCCGGGACAGTTGCCATCGCGTGCCGTACCTCCCGTACGGCGGAGATCAGTTCGGCGGCCGTGAACTCGCCGTGGACGAGATAGCCAACCGCGCCCCGGCGCAACGCCTCGGCCACGACCTCGGGTTCGCGGCTGTAGGTCAGCATCATCACGGGGGCGAGCAGGGAGAGGGCGGGAAGGGCCGTCAGACCGTCCGTGCCGGGCATGCGGACGTCGAGGAGGACGACGTCCGGGCGCAGTCGGGTGGCGGCCGCGATGGCCGCCTCGCCGTCGGCCGCCTGCGCGACGACCTGGAGGTCCGGGTGGCCGTCGAGCAGCGCGGCCAGGCCGGCCCGGACGACCGGGTTGTCGTCGGCCACGAGTACACGGAGGTTCGGGCCGGGAAGTGCCTGGTCAGGCATGTGCGGCCTCCTCTTGGGGGATGGGGGGAGGGTGGGGGACGGCGGAGGACCGCGGGAGGGTCAGATGGATCTCCGCGCCTCCTTGAGGGGAACGGTTCAGGTCGACGCTGCCGCCCAGCGACGCGGCTCGCTCCGCCATGCCGAGCAGACCGAAGTGGCCGGATCTGGTCAGGTCGTCGAGGGCGACGGGCGGGGGCGGACCGACTCCGTCGTCCCGTACGCGTACGGCGCACTCGGCTTCCGACACGTCGAGTTCCACCGTCACCCGCGTCGCGTCCGCGTGGCGGTGCGCGTTCTCCAGCGCCTCGGACACGATCGCCAGGACGTGGTGGGCGGTGGCGTACGGGAGGATCGGCGGCTCGCCCCGGTGGTGGAGTGCCGTGGGGAGGTGGGTGCGGGCTTCGAAGGCTCGTACGCGGGCGTCGAGTTCGCACAGGACATCCGTGTTCGCACGCGCGAGGTCCGTGTGGCGGCGCAGGTCGGAGAGGAGGTCGCGGGACTCCACGGCCGCCCGGCGGGCCGCGCCCGCGACGATCGTCGCCTGCCGCCCCAGCGTGTGCGGGTCCGCGTCCTCGGCTGCGGCCGAGGCGGCGAGGGCCTCGGCCGCCAGGGCCAGGCCGTGCAGGGTCTTCGCGACCGAGTCGTGCATCTCACGGGCCAGGCGGGCTCGTTCGGACTCCACCGCCTCGGCGACGGCCAGGCGCGAGTTCGCCTCCGACAGCGCCTGGCTCGCCGTACCGAAGCGGAACATCAGGTTTCGCAGGGTGACACCGATGATGCCCGCGCCGACACAGAAACCCGCGACGAGCAGGGTGCTGGCGCCCGACCCCGGGTGGTGCTGCCAGGCCCTGTACACCGTCACCAGCACGATCAGCTGGAGGCCGGTGAAGATGCCCGAGCCGCGCCAGCCGTACAGCAGGCCCGCCAGGAGCGGGGTGCAGACCGTCGCGTAGGCGAGAGGGGACGCGGGGGACGCCGTCAGGAGCAGGACCGCGCCGAAGGTCAGGTCGACGGCCATGAGGCCGGGGTGCGCGAGGAGGCGGGGGCCGAACCGGTCCCAGTCCCTGAGCATGGCGTACGAGCCCATGACGCCGAGGACGGCGGCCACCAGGACCGTGTAGCGGGGTGGGCCGTTCACGGCGTTGGTCATCGCGAAGGGGGCGCCGATCGCGATCGCGGCGAGGCGGACGCCGAAGGCCTGGCGGCACAGCGCCTGGAGGGCGTTGAGCTGGAGGCGGACGCTTCCGGGGGCCGGGGCGTCGTCGGCCAGGTAGCCGTCCTCGGTGCTCGCGAGGTGCCGCCGCGCCCACAGGCGGGACAGCCACGGCGGGGGCTGCGACAGCCGCGAGAGAGTGGACAGCGTCGAGAGCGGTGACGGGCGCGGCAGGGGAGTACGACGGCTGGTCATCAGCGGCCCAGGATCGAACCGAAGTTCGTGCCCGACCCCAGGAACATGCCCGTGGCGATCAGGATCATCGTCGCCGGGAGCATGAAGACGAGGGTCACCATCGTCGCCTTGGGGATGGTCTTGGCGGCGCGGCGGCGGGCGTTCTGGGCGTCCGTGCGGCGCATGTCCGTGGCGAGTTGGATGAGGGTCTCGGCGATGGGGGAACCCAGCTCCTCGCCCTGCTGGAGCGCCGAGACGAACTGGGCGACCTGCTCGGAGGAGTTGCGCTTGCGCAGTTCGTCGAAGGCCTGGCGGCGGCTGACGCCCATGTCCATCTGGCGCAGTGTGATGCGTAGTTCGTCCGCCCAGGGGCCCTCGTACTTCTCCGCGACCCGGTCCAGCGCCTGGCGGAAACCGAGGCCCGCCGAGACCACGACCGCGAGGACGTCGAGGAAGTCGGGGAGTGTGCGGTCGATGACCTCCTTGCGTTCGCGGACGGCCTGCCAGATGAGGGCGTCGGCGGCGACGAGCCCGAAGGCCAGGGTGAGGACGGCGAAGAGGAGCTGGCCGTTGGAGAGGAAGACGAGGCCGAGTACGACGCCGAAGACGCCGTACACCGCGCGGCGGGCGGCGTAGCGGTTGAGGGTCAGGCCGCCGGGGTTGCCCGCCATGTCGATGCGGCGGCGTTTGGCCTCGACACGGCGGGGGCCCATGAGGCGCAGGACCGTGGGGGCGAAGCGCATGCCGAGGCGGTCGACGGCGGACTCTGCGGTGGAGACGCGGGTTCCGCCGACCTCCAGGGCGAGCGCGAGGTCGCTCGGGAGTTTGGCGTCGGCGCGGATCATGCGGATGCCCAGCAGGGCGCCCGCCACGGCCCCGGCCGTCAGGAGGGCGAGCAGCAGCGCGAGCAACGTGACCCCTCCTCTCTCAGACTTCGATCTTGCCGAGGCGGCGGATGACGAAGAAGCCGACGGTGTAGAGGCCCAGCGAGATCAGGACGAGAGTCTGGCCGAGGCCGGAGCCGGTGACGCGCGCGAGGGCCCCCTCGTTCGAGGAGTTGATCAGGAGCAGCGAGCCCAGACCGAGCATCGGGACCGTGAAGGCGGTGGCGTTGACCTCGGAGAGCATGGTGCGGACCTCGCGGCGGGTCTCCTTGCGGTCCTCCAGGGTGTGGGTGAGGTTGCGCAGGGAACTGACGACCGAGCCGCCCGCCTTGTTGGCGAGGACCAGGGTCGTGACGAGGACGATCAGCTCGCGGGAGGGGAGGCGCTCGGAGAGTTCGCCGAGGGCGTCGTCGATGGTGCGGCCCAGCATCAACTGGTCGGCCACGTGAGCGAGTTCCTCGCCGGCTGGGGCTTCGAGCTCCTCCGCCGCCATCGCCAGTGCCGTCCGCAGGGCCAGTCCAGCGGCGGTCGCGTTGGCCAGCAGCCGTGCCACGTCCGGGAGTTGGCCGATGAAGGCCTCGATGCGTTTCTGGCGCTGCCAGTTGAGGAAGATGGCCGCGCTCCACACGCCCACGAGGGCGGCGATCGGACCGAAGAAGGGGGCCAGCACCGACGCCGCCATCAGCCACAGCGCGACGACGACGGCGGTGACGTACGTGGCGAACTCCCCCGCCGTCACGTCCAGGCCCGTCGCCGACAGGCGCAGGTGGATCGTCCGGCCGAGGCGGGTGCGGCGCAGCCGGCGGTCGATCGCGGCGAAACGGCGTACGCGGCCGGCCGCGGTGCGCAGCGGACCGCCGCCGGAGAGGCGGTCGACGAGGGCCTGGCGCTGGGCACGGCCCGAGGCGTACGTGTGGACGCCCGCGACGGCGAGGGTGCCGCACAGCACGGTGGCGCCGAGGGCGAGGAGTGCGGGGTCGTTCATGGCTGCCTCCCTTCGGGGGCGGGGTTGGTCATCCGATGGCCCGCCTCGTGTCGAGTACGTCGAGGACCTCGGCCACGCCGAACGCGGGCGGCAGCGGTTCGCCTGCGACGTACAGCTTCTCGGCGACCTGGCGCGGCAGCGGAAGGTGCTCGAAACGGCCGTGTACGACACGGTCGGGGCCGGCGGGGCGGGGGACGAAGCGGGTGACGGGGACGACGCGGAACTGTTCGCGGCCGTGCGAGACGACCAGGGCTATCTCGGTGACCTTGCGGGAGCCGTCGGCGTGGCGGGTGAGCTGGACGACGACGTCCACGGCCGAGTTGATCTGGTCCTTCAGCGCCTCGAAGGGGATCTGGACCTCGGACATCGAGCCGAGGGTCTGGAGCCTCATGAGGGCGTCCTCGGCGGAGTTCGCGTGGACGGTGGCCAGGGACCCGTCGTGACCGGTCGACATCGCCTGGAGCATGTCGAGGGTCTCGCCGCCGCGGACCTCGCCGACGATGATGCGGTCGGGGCGCATACGGAGGGAGTTGCGGACCAGGTCGCGGATGGTGATGTGGCCCTTGCCCTCGACGTTCGGGGGGCGGGACTCCAGCCGGATGACGTGTTCCTGCTGGAGCTGGAGTTCGGCCGAGTCCTCGATGGTGATGATGCGCTCTCGGGACGGGATCAGGCCGGAGAGGGCGTTGAGCAGGGTCGTCTTCCCGCTGCCGGTACCGCCGCTGACGATCACATTGAAACGGGATCGCACGAAGGCCGCGAGCAGCATCAGCATCTGCTCGTCGAGCGAGCCGAGGTCGATGAGTTCGGGCAGGGTGTACGCGCGGGGGAAGCGGCGGATCGTGAGGGTGGGGCCGGTGAGGGCGAGCGGCGGGATGATGACGTTGACGCGTTCACCGGTGGGCAGCCGGGCGTCGACCATGGGGTTCGACTCGTCGACGCGGCGGTTGACCGTGGAGACGATGCGCTCGATGGTCTGCATCAGCTGATCGTGGGAGGCGAAGCGGAGAGGGAGCTGTTCGACCCGTCCCGCGCGCTCCACGAAGATGGACTCCGGCCCGTTGACCATGATCTCGGTGATCGACGCGTCGGCGAGTAGCGGTTCGAGGACGCCGAGGCCGAGGGCCTCGTCGACGACCCGCCGGATCAGCTGGGAGCGCTCGGCGGAGGACAGGACCGGGCCCTCACGGCTGATGATGTGGCCGAGCACGCGCTCCAGGCGTACCCGGCGTTCGGCTGCCGCCAGGCTCGACATCTCCGCGAGGTCGATCTCCTCGAGGAGCTTGGCTCGGTAGACGGCGACGAGGTGTCCGTCCTCGCGGGCGGGGCCCGACTCGTCGGGGGTGGAGAGTCGGCTGCGCAGGCTCATGGGTTCAGCTCCTCCCGGTCATTCGTCGGTTGTCCGTTTCCGGTTCAGTTGTCGGTGGGCATGGTGGCGTGGCGGGTGACGGTGTAGGGGCCGAAGAGGGGGATCACTCCGGGGACACTCACGGTGACCGTCGCCGTGGTGAGGTCGGCGCCCTCGTCGGGCGTCACGTCCGGCTTGAGCCAGCCGCTCACGGCGGCCTGTCCGGCCGCGGTGCCGTCGCCGCCCTGTGACTCGACCCGTGCCGCCGCCCGCGCCCCCGTCCCCGCCTGGTTGATCCCGTACCCGATGAGGCCGAGCTGGATGGCGGCCATCCCGATGACGAGCAGGATGGGCAGGAACCCGGCGAACTCCAGCATGGAGACGCCCCGGTCGTCGCGGAGCCGACGCCTCAGCCCGGGTTTCCGCCTCTGAGGGAACCTCACCCGTTGTCCCCCTCCAGCGCGGCGCCCGCGTTCCCGTCCACGTGCCAGCCCGCGTCGAAGCCCGGGAAGAAGAGCGGCACGTCGACCTTCACGGTGGCCTTCATCACCGAGCCCGCCGCGCCGCAGCTGATCTTGGCACCGTTCCAGGCGCCCGGCAGATGCTTGCTCCCGGCCGTCTGGCACGCCCCGGGTACGTCACCGTGGACCGCGTACGCCGCCGTCGCCGCCCGCGCCGCCTCGTCCGCCGCGTTCCCGGCCAACGAGTACGAGTAGCCGTACAGCACGCACTGCCACAGGATCGTCATCACGACGAGCAGGATCGGGAACATGCCGGCGAATTCGAGGGTGACCGCGCCCCGGTCGCCGCCCCGCCGCCGCAGCGCCAGCGCGCCCCGGTCCGAGGAGGCCTTGCGACGCCTGCCGCCGCCCCCGCCGGTCTCCTGGGCGACCACGAGCCCGAGTTCCCCCGCCAGCGCCCACAGCGCCTGCTTGACCGTCGAGCGGGTGTCGAGGTCCTGGAGGCGCCCGGCGTCGACGACGGACTGGAGTTCCTTGAAGGCGGCCGGGACGGCGGTGCGGGCGACCTTGGTTCCGGTGACGCGTTCGACGAGGGAGGGCTGGATCTCCGTACCGCGGGCGAAACGGTTGACGACCGTGGTCGTCTCCTCCGCCTTGCGGATCTGGAGGCGGTCCCACATGCGGACCATGCGTTTGGCGGCGCGGACGGCGACGACGTCGGGGGTGACGAGGAGGAGGGCCCGGTCTGCCATCTCGACGGCCGCGGCGGTCGCGGAGTTCATCAGGGCGCCGCAGTCGACGACCACGACGTCGTGGCGCGAGCGCAGGGCGCTCAGCACCTGGCGGGTGACCCGGTCGGTGACCTCTTCACCGCGTTCGCCCTCGGCCGGGGCCAGCAGCAGGCCCACTCCACTGTCGTGGGTGTAGACGGCGTCCTGGAGGACGCGGGGGTTGATGTCGCTGATTCCGGCGAGGTCGGCGATCGACCGCCGGAACTGGACGTCCAGGTACGAGGCCACGTCCCCGGACTGGAGGTCGAGGTCCACCAGCGCGACGCTGCGCCCCGACGCCTGTGCGGCGAGGGCGAGTTCGACGGCGGTGACCGTCGCTCCGACGCCGCCCTTCGCCCCGGTGACCGTGACAATGGTGCCGCCGGGGCCCGCGTACAGCTCGGGCGTGCCGCTGCCGAGGTGACGGCGCATGCCGAGCGACCACCCGGCGGCGGCCTGGACGCGTTCGGCGAGGGCGTCGTAGCCCAGCGGGAGGCCGATGATGCCGCGGGCGCCGGAGTCCATGGCGGCGGTGAGCACACCGGCGCTGGGGTCCGCGGTGATGAAGACGACGCCGATCGCGGGGAAGCGCATGACCACGTCGCGGATCAGGTCCAACGCCGGTACGGGACCTATGCGTTCGTGGACCAGGACGACTTCGGGCAGTTCGTCGAGGGACTCGGCGGCGAGCCGCGCCAGGGTGTCGAGGAGCGCCGTCGAGTCGGGGACGGGTGGGGCCGGCTCGGCGTCCGCGAGCTGGCTCAGCAAGGTGGCGAGCGCGCGGGCCGAGTCGACGTCACTGACGGCCGGGAGGATACGGATGGTCATCGGCGCTGCCCCGTAGTCATCGACCTCGTAGTCATCGACCCCGTAGTCGTCGGCCCCGTAGTCATCGACCCCGTAGTCGTCGGCCTCGTGCGGGGCCATCGGCGCAGTCCCGTGGGGATGGACCTCATGCGCGGCCTCCTACTTGTCCTCGTCGAGGGTGTACGTACGGTCGCCGGGGGCGACGGTCGCGTCGGAGCCGCCCGCGACCAGGGCGAGGCGGACGTGTTCGGCGAACGACTCGGCGTACGCGACGCGTTGGGCGTCGGCGGTGTCGAGCGCGAAGGTGATGGGGACGGCCTGGGTGGCGCTGTTGCGCCGGTCGTTGCTGGACTGCCCGGGGTCGAGGGCGGTGAGTTTGCCGACGTCGATGACGCGGGCGTTCGCGACGATGACCTTGGACTGGTCCTTCTGTTTGTCGTTCTCGGCCTTGAAGGTGGCGTAGATGTTCACCCTGGAGCCCGGGTCGATCTTTCCGGCCACACCGGTCGCCGCGTCGATCATGATCGCGATCTCCTGCTGGCCCGCCTCCAGCGCGGGGCGGTCCACGATCATGTCGGTCTGGAGCAGGGAGCCCTTCTCCAGTTGGGTGACGGCGATCTTCCCGCGGATCTGGCCAAGGCTCGTGACCGCCGTGCTCGACAGCCAGCGCTTGGGCATCGAGACCTTCTGGAACTGGTCGGCCGACAGCTCCTTGTAGGGCGCGATGTCGTCCTTCAGGCGGTACGCCGCCACCTCCGGGCCGACCTTGGAGTTCACGTCGCGGATCACCGAGAGCACTCCGGCGAAGGCGCCCAGGGCGCACAGGACCGAGAGGACCAGCAGGATGACGCCGCGGCGCTGGCGTGAGTTCATGACGCGGACAACCTCGATCGTGGGGCGGGGACGGGCGGGGTCGAGCGGTCGTGCCTGGCGTGGTTCAGCGTGTGTTCTTCGACGTGTTGTTCGACGTGTCGATCAGTGTGTTGTTCGGGCGTACGGACGTGGCTTACGTGGCGCCTCGGGGCAGAGCGCGTACTGAGGATGCTGCCCGCACAGTGGCCGCCGGAAGCTCGGAAGGCGGGGGCAGTGGCGCGGCACAGAACCCGCAGCGGTCACCGATGAGTTCGAGGCCGCACCAGTGGCACTCCTCCCGGCGGACGGACGACACGAGCTGGTAGAGCACGGAGACGTCGTACAGACCGGCGGCGAACTCGGCGAGCTTGGTGGTGCCCCACCAGCGCGCAGACTCCTGCGGCAGCGGCACGGTCGCGACGCCCTGCACACGCCAGGCGGGCGCGAGGGTCGCGGTGACCCAGTCGGAGGGCGGCTGGCCCGCGGCGACGAGCAGCCGGGTGCCGAACTCGGGCCCGGTCAGCTCGTCCTGCCCGATCCGGGCCAGCTGCGGGCGCGGATGGGACAGTACGGCGAACTGGGCGCCCGGCACCCATGACTTGGCGTGCGACTTCAGCGTCACCGGGACCCGGTCGAGCTTGGCGACCGAGCCGAGCAGGGCGCCGGCGTAGATGTAGTGGGCGAGCAGCCGGGCGGAGGAGGCGAGCACGCCCGGGCTGAAGTCGCAGACCGACAGTTGCCGCAACTGCTGGGCCAGCAGCGCCACTCCGAGTGGCGGCAGGTCGATGCCGAGCAGGGCGATGCGGTCGCTCTCCAGGACGGAGCGGACGGTGTGCAGCCGCCGGGTGACCGCGTCCTCGGCCGAGGCCGGGTAGAGCGCGATGACGTATCCGTGCTGCTCGATGAGGGCGTGCATGCCCGTGAGGGAGCTTTCGAGACTGTCGAGGGGCTGGACCACGGCGGGTGGGGTCTGCCGGTCGTGCGGCGGGAGCACCAGATCGGGACTGGTGACGGCTATCGCGGTCGGCACGCTGCACACACCCCGTTCACTGCGGCGGGGTGGTCGACCACCGCCTCAGATGGCCCCTGTGACGTCCTCTTGCATCAGCACCATATCCACGGCATGGCCGCCTCAACACCGAATCTTCCACATCAACTCACGGAAGGTACGGCCTTGATCAACGGAGAGTGAGACGAATATGCCACAAGTCGCCCACACTTTGGGCCCGTTGAGGCAACTGGTCACCCCTGTCACCCACCAGAGGTCTTGACAACCCAATTGGTCTGGACCAACTTGTACGCCAGCAACGTACGACGGTGGCCACCGTTCCGCATCCCCTCCTCACCCCCCTCCCCTCCCCTCACCGGAGGTCCCAGTGGACCGCGTCATACGTATGCCCCGACCGCCCCGACGGAGATGGGCGGGCGCCCTCGCCGCCGTCGTCACCGCCTCCGTCCTCTCCCTCGCCGGTCTGGCCGGCCAGGCCCAGGCGGCGGACGTCAACAACGCCAAGAACGGCGGCTACGAGTCCGGCCTGAGCAACTGGACCTGCACGGCGGGCAGCGGTACGACCGTCTCCTCGCCGGTGCACGGCGGCTCGGCCGCCCTCAAGGGCACGCCCGCCGGGCAGGACAACGCCCAGTGCACCCAGGCCGTCGCGGTCAAGCCCAACTCGACGTACACGCTGAGCGCGTGGCTGCAGGGCGGGTACGCCTACCTGGGCGTGACGGGCACCGGCACCACCGACGTCTCGACCTGGACCCCCGACTCGGCCTCCTGGAAACAGCTCTCGACCACCTTCACCACGGGCGCGTCAACGACCTCGGTGACGGTGTACACGCACGGGTGGTACGGCCAGGCCCCGTACTACGCCGACGACCTCTCGGTCTTCGGCCCCGACGGCGGCGGAGGCGGCGACCCGGCCCCCACCATCCCGGCGGCACCCACCGGTCTGACGGTCTCCTCCACCACGTCCTCCTCCGTCTCCCTCTCCTGGAACACGGTGTCGGGCGCGACGGGCTACAACGTCTACCAGGCGGGTACGAAGGTCCAGTCGACGACGGGAACATCGGCGACCGTCTCGTCCCTCTCGGCCTCCACCTCGTACTCCTTCCAGGTCACCGCGACGAACGCGGCGGGCGAGTCGGCGAAGTCGACGGCGGTGACGGGCACGACGACCGCGTCCTCGGGCGGTGGCGGCGGCACCCTGCCCAAGCACGCCGTCACGGGCTACTGGCAGAACTTCAACAACGGCGCGACGGTCCAGAAGATCTCCGGCGTGCAGTCCCAGTACGACATCATCGCGGTGGCGTTCGCGGACGCGACGGGCACGCCGGGCGCGGTGACCTTCAACCTCGACTCGGCCGGGCTCGGCGGCTACACCGTCGACCAGTTCAAGGCGGACATCAAGGCCAAGCAGGCCGCGGGCAAGAAGGTCGTCATCTCCATCGGCGGCCAGAACGGCACCGTGTCGATCAGCGACTCCACGTCCGCGACGAACTTCGCGAACTCCGTCTACTCCCTCATGCAGACGTACGGCTTCGACGGCGTCGACATCGACCTGGAGAACGGCCTCAACGCGACGTACATGACGCAGGCCCTGCGGTCGCTCTCCTCGAAGGCCGGCTCGTCTCTCATCATCACCATGGCCCCGCAGACGATCGACATGCAGTCCACGTCGAACGCGTACTTCCAGACCGCCCTGAACATCAAGGACATCCTGACGGTCGTCAACATGCAGTACTACAACAGCGGTTCGATGCTGGGCTGCGACGGCAAGGTCTACAGCCAGGGCTCGGTCGACTTCCTCACCGCCCTCGCCTGCATCCAGCTCCAGGGCGGCCTGGCCCCCTCCCAGGTGGGCCTGGGCCTCCCGGCCTCCACGAGCGGCGCGGGCAGCGGCTATGTCTCGCCCTCCGTGGTGAACAACGCCCTGGACTGCCTGGCCAAGGGCACCAACTGCGGTTCCTTCAAGCCCTCCAAGACCTACCCGGACCTGCGCGGCGCGATGACCTGGTCGACGAACTGGGACGCGGCGGCGGGCAACGCGTGGTCGAACTCGGTGGGGCCGCACGTGCACGGGCTCGGCTGACGCGCCTGCCTCCACATCCCCTGAGCACGGCCCGCCCCGCCCGGAGCTGTCATCGCATCCCGGCTTGTCGCCAGGTGCGAACGGTCTCGGCGGTGGCGGGCCGAGGGGTTGTTTCGGCGACCTGTCCTGGTCGCGGGCGGCGTCGCGAACCTGCGAAGGTGTTCGCCATGGATTCCGAGCCGGGTGACGCTCCGACGCGCCACTACGACCCAGGGGGCTGGTTGGCCCAGTACGCGGGCCGAATGCTTGTGGTCTGCCCGCAGTGCGGCGGCTGCGCTCTCGTGGCACCTCGGCCTGGTCTTCCCGCACCCAGGTACTTCAGCGAGCTTTTGTTCCAGCCACGCCGTCTGGCTTGCGGAGGGTGCGGTGCCGTCGCCGACCGGGAGCCCGAGGTGCGGGGCGCCGGTCTGGTCGGCGCGGTACTCGGCGGTAGCGAGGATCCGTTCTTCTGGCAGCCCCTTTGGCTGCAGACCCGTTGCGTCGGCCACGTCCTGTGGGCCTACAACGAGGAGCACGTCGACGAGCTTTCGGCCTATGTCGGTGCGCAGTTGCGAGAGCGAGGCGGGGCGCGGCCGACGAGGGCAATGTTCGCGCGGCTGCCACGGTGGATGAAGAGGTCGGACAATCGCTCCGAGGTCCTGGCCGGCCTGGAGACGCTGCGAGCGCTGGCCAAGCGCTCAGCACCTGCCGACCGATCGGACGCCGCACATGAGCGCGGTGACCGTCCCCGCCCGCACGGGAGCATGTACTTCCGGGGCGGTCCGTATGAGGGCAGACCTTGAGGCGGGCAGGGCCGACCACCTCCTCTGAGCCGCCGGACGGCTACCCCAGCGGCCGGTAGTACCCCAGCACCCACGCCAACTGTGCGAACCACCCCCGCAACAACTCCCGCGGCTTCGCGTTCACCACGCACTCGTAGACCCTGCCGTCCAGGTGGACCACGGCGACCATCAGGGCCTTGCCGTTGGGGCTCGCCTTGTAGTGGACGCTGCGGATCTCGGGCCAGGGGAAGTCGACCGTGATGTCGTACATCTCGAAGGCCACACCCGACGCGTCGACAACGACCGAGTTGTGCTTGTCGACCGCCAGGAACTCCGGGCCGGGCGCCGGGGGCTGGGGTGGCCCTGGGGCATACTGCGGCGGGGGCGGGCCGAAGCCCGGTGGGGTGGAAGCGGGCGGCTGGTCTGTCACTCCGGCAACCTACCCGGCGTACGCGGATCCCCTGCGTGGAGGGCTCCCTGTGGGCCCCCTCTCAACCTTCTTTCCGTCCTCTGAAACATTTCCGGGGGGCCGGCGCATCAATGGAGTGAAGGCGGCGATACCAAGGACACGGGGGCGGGATGAGACAGGTCCGGGGGGACGAGTACGCCGAGTTCGCGGCGGCGCGGGCGGGGCATCTCTACCGTTCCGCCTGTCTGCTCACCGGCGGGGACACCCATCTCGCCGAGGACCTGGTGCAGGAGACCCTCGGTCGCCTGTACGTCCGCTGGTACCGGGTCTCCCGCGTCGGCAACCCCGCCGGGTACGCCCAGACCGTCCTCACCCGTACCTTCCTCGCCCACCAGCGGCGCCGCAGCAGCCGGGAACGCGCCACGGACGAGTTCCCCGACCTTCCCGACCCGCGTGCGGACGACACCGACACACCCCTGCGGCTGACCCTGGTCGAGGCACTCGGCCGGCTGTCCGCCAAGGACCGGGCCGTGGTCGTGCTGCGCTACTGGGAGGACCGCAGCATCGAGGAGACCGCCGAGGCCATGAACGTCAGCTCGGCCGCCGTACGCACCCGCTGCACCCGCGCGCTCGCCCGGCTGCGGCTGCTGCTCGGGGACGCCCTCGGCGAGCACGCCAGACCCTGACCCCGGCCCGGCACCGGCACCGGCACCGGCGCCGGCGCCGACGACCGTACAGACCGCTCCGGCAGACAGCCCTTACGGAGAGCAGAGAGGGTGATTCGCCATGCCCGTTGACGACCGCGACCACGACCACGACCGGTACCACGACCACCACCGGGGACACGACCACGAGGACCGTTTCGAGGAACGGCTCGGCGCGGCCCTGCACCACGCCGGCGGGGCCTACGAGACCGACCGGCGCGCCCTGGTCGCCGCCGGCGAGGCGCGCGGCCACAGGCTGCTGCTGCGGCGCAGGGCCGCCGTCGTGGGGGGCGTGGCCTCGGTCGCGCTCGTGGGCCTCGGCGGGGCACTCCTCGTACCGGGGGGCGACGACGGCCGGCAGTCCGTGGCCACCGGCGCGAAGACCCCCGTCGCCTCGGCCGCCCCCAAGGCGTCGTACACCGGCGACGAACTGATCGGCATCCTCAAGAAGCTGCTCCCGCGGGGCAAGTTCGGCTCGGCGGAGGCACGTGGCACGGACGAGCAGCTGCCGCCGTACGCGCAGGTCGTCTACAACGACGGCAAGGGCGAGGCGGCCATCGCCGTCGGCCTCGGCCGGGACCTGCCGGGCAGCGAGCAGGCCCGCCAGACCGTCGCGTGCCCGGACAAGGTCCTGGCGCCGTACGACAGATGCGCCGTGACCAGGCTGCCCGACGGCTCGGCGCTCAAGATCGTCCAGGGGTACGAGTACCCGGACCGCCGCGCGGACACGAAGCTGTGGACGGCGGACCTCGTCACCCCCACGGGGCAGCACGTCAGCGTGAGCGAATGGAACGCCGCGGCCGAGAAGGGCGCGCCGGTCAGCAGGTCCGAACCACCCCTGTCTCCGGCGCGGTTGAAGACACTCGCCACGGCCGGCGCGTGGCTGGGCGTCGTCGACGCGATCCCGGTGGACCCCAAGGCCCCGACGGCGGCCGCGACACAGCCCTCCGGCGTCAGCGGCCGTGCGATCGGTTCGACGCTCGTCTCGCTGCTTCCCAAGGGCGTCAAGGTGGTCGCCAAGAGCGGCCCGGACAGCGGGTACGGCTATGTCGTCCTCGACGACGGCAAGGGCAGGAGCCTGGTCCAGATCAACGTGCAGCCGAACATGTCGGACGTCGAGCACCAGCTCTTCGGGGCGGACGCCGAGACGCTGGCCGACGGCACGAAGGTCGTCACGCACGAGGAGCCGGGCGAGAAGGGCGGCGCCGGCGTCGTCATGTGGACCGCCGACACCATCAGGACCGACGGGTTCCGTGTGGTGGTCAGTGCCTTCAACTCCGGCAGCCAGGAGACCGCCGCGACGCGCACCGCCCCCGCGCTCACGACGAAGCAGCTCCGGGCGATCGCCCTCAGTGCGAAGTGGCGCGCTCTGGGCTGAGTTCCCTCGCCGCTCTCACGCATCGGGCCCCGGCGGGCAGACCTGCCGACGGGGTCCGACGCATGACCGGTTTCCGCCACCGGCTCTTTGTCGTCCCTTGACCTGCCCATGCCAAACGCTCACCATGAGCGCCACACCCGCACTCCGTACGTCGCACTGATTCCACCCCCCACTCCGCCAAGGAGACTTCATGCGACTTCACAGACGCGGCAGGCGCACCGTCACCCTCGCGACCCTGCTCGCGCTCGCCCTCGCCGCCCCGATCACCGCCACCGCCACCCACGCCACGGCGACGGGAGCGAAGGCCCCCGCGCCCTCGGCCGACGACATCCGTCAGTACGAGATCCACCAGAGCACCACCCCGGTGACCCGCGCCGCCATCCAGCAGACCGGCGTCACCGTGGACGAGGCCGACGAGGAGACCGTCGTCGTCTCGGGCCGCGCCGACCAGGTCACGAAGCTGCGCCGACTCGGCTACGAGGTCTCGCTGTTGGGGTCCGCGCCGAACCGGTCGAACGGCGCCGGTGACGTCCGCCTCCTCGACTTCCCGTCGGCCGACGCGAAGTACCACAACTACGCCGAGATGAACACGGAGATCGACCAGCGGCTCGCGGCCTACCCGAGCATCATGAGCAAGCGGGTGATCGGGAAGTCGTACCAGGGCCGGGACATCGTCGCCATCAAGGTCAGCGACAACGTGGCCACCGACGAGAACGAGCCCGAGGTCCTCCTCACCTTCCACCAGCACGCCCGCGAGCACCTGACCGTCGAGATGGCGCTGTATCTGCTGCGCGAGCTCGGGGCCGGGTACGGCAGCGACTCCCGGGTCACCAACATGGTGAACAACCGCGAGATCTGGATCGTCCCCGACCTCAACCCGGACGGCGGCGAGTACGACATCGCGACCGGCTCCTACCGCTCGTGGCGCAAGAACCGCCAGCCCAACTCCGGTTCCTCGTACGTCGGTACGGACCTCAACCGCAACTGGAACTACAAGTGGGGCTGCTGCGGCGGCTCCTCCGGCTCCACGTCCTCCGAGACCTACCGCGGCGCCTCCGCCGAGTCCGCGCCCGAGGTGAAGGTCGTCGCCGACTTCGTGCGGAGCCGGGTCGTCGGCGGGAAGCAGCAGATCAAGGCCGGCATCGACTTCCACACGTACAGCGAACTCGTGCTGTGGCCCTTCGGGTACACCACCGCCGACACCGCGACCGGCATGACAGCGGACGACGCCGCCGCGTTCAAGGCCGTCGGCCAGAAGATGGCGGCCAGCAACGGGTACACCCCCGAGCAGTCCAGCGACCTCTACATCACCGACGGGTCGATCGACGACTATCTCTGGGGCTCCCAGAAGATCTTCGACTACACCTTCGAGATGTATCCGACGTCCAGTTCCGGAGGCGGGTTCTACCCGCCCGACGAGGTCATCGAGCGGGAGACCTCACGGAACCGGGACGCCGTGTTGCAGTTGCTGGAGAACGCGGACTGCATGTACCGGTCGATCGGGAAGGCGACGCAGTACTGCAGTTGACCGGGGCGGTGCGGTGTGTGGGGAACTGCGGGCCCGTTGCGGCTGGTCGCGCAGTTCCCCGCGCCCCTACGAGGCGCTCTCCTCACCGTCTTCGAAGTAGGTGTCCAGGACCGTGTCCAGCTGGTCCTCCCACTCCTTGAAGCGGGCCCGGGCCGTCGCCTCGATCTCGATCGGGTACCAGCGGCGGTCCGGGGTGTGCACCGTGATGGTGAACCGCTTCCCGAAGCGGGGCGACTCCGTCTCGACGGCGCCGATCTCGTCCCAGCGGAACTCCGCCTCCTGGTCGTCCAGACGCAGCCGTACGCCGCTGTGGTCGGCCTTGATCGAGGCGCGCCGGTCGGACGCCTCGAACACCGGCCCGTCCGGGTCCGGTTCGGGCTCGGAGTCCGAGTCGGATTCGGAGGTGGCCTCCTCTTCGGCCTCGGCGGGCGCCTCCTCGGAGACCTCGTCCTCGGGGGCGGCGTCCTCGACAACCGCCTCCTCGGACGCGGCCTCCTCGACGGCCGCGTCCTTCGGCTCCGCCTTCGCGGGTGACGTAAGCCCGGGGATGGACGCCGGGTTCACCGCGGCGGCGTCCAGGGGCTGGCTCTTCGAACCTATGCGCTGCTCCACAGCGGGCAGTATGGTCGAAGATCCTGTGTCGGACACAGCCAGCCCCCAAGTTGGCAACGCGACCGTTGTACGAAGACGCCCCGTACCTACACGAACAGGCTCACCACCGCCGCCACCGCGAAGCCCGCCACCGACAGCACCGACTCCAGGACCGTCCAGGTCTTGAGGGTGTCCCGTTCGGAGATGCCGAAGTACTTCGCCACCATCCAGAAGCCGCCGTCGTTGACGTGCGAGGCGAAGATGGAGCCCGCCGAGATCGCCATGATGACCAGGGCGACGAAGGCCTGGGAGTGGTCGCCCCCGGTCAGCAGCGGGGCCACGATGCCGGCCGTGGTGACGATGGCGACCGTCGCCGAGCCCTGGGCGACACGCAGGACCAGGGAGATGAGGTAGGCGAGGACGATCACCGGCAGACCGACGTCGTTGAAGGTGTCGGAGAGGGCCTGGGCGACCCCGCTGCCCTTGAGGACCGCGCCGAAGACCCCGCCCGCGCCGACCACGAGCAGAATGTTGCCGACCGGCTTCAGCGAGGCCGTGGACACCGTCTCCAGCGACTTGCGGGACCAGCCGCGGCGGATGCCGAGCAGGTAGTACGCCAGCAGCAGCGCGATCGTCAGCGCGACGAAGGGGTGGCCGAAGAACTCGATGACCGAGCGGCCCGTGGAGGGGTCGAAGGCGATCGAGGAGAAGGTCGCGAGCAGGATCAGCACCAGCGGCGTACCGATGATGGCCAGAACCGTGCCGAGCGGCACCGGCTTCTCCTGCGGCGCGACCCCGGCGGCCCGCTGCTCCTCGACCAGCGCGGCCCTCGCCTCGTCGGCGGCCTCGGCCATGTCCTGCGGCACGGGGACGAAGATCCGCCTGCCGATCCACGCGGACCAGGCCCAGGCGGCGAGCACGGCGGGGGTGCCGCAGACGATGCCCATGAGGATGACCCAGCCGAGCTGCACGTGGAGCAGTCCCGCGGCGGCGACCGGGCCCGGGTGCGGCGGCAGGAACGCGTGGGTCATGGAGAGACCCGCGAGCAGCGGCAGGCAGTAGAGCAGGATCGACTTGCCGCCGCGCTTGGCGGCCGCGTAGACGATCGGCGCGAGGACGAAGATGCCGACGTCGAAGAAGACGGGGATGCCGAAGATGAGGCCGGTGAGGCCCATGGCGAGGGGCGCCCGCTCCTCGCCGAAGAGGTTCAGCAGCCGGGACGCCAACACCTCCGCCCCGCCGCTGACTTCGAGGATCGCGCCGAGCATCGTGCCGAGCCCGATGATGATCGCGATGTGACCGAGGGTGCCGCCCATGCCGGACTCGATCAGGGAGACGGCGTCGGAGCGCTGGACCGTGCCGAAGAGTTCGGTGACGGAGAGACCGGCCGCGAGGCCGACGGCTATGGAGACCGCGAGCAGCGCCACGAAGGGCTGGAGTCTCGCCTTGATGATCAGCACGAGAAGCAGGGCGATACCGAGGGCGGCGACGGTCAGCAGACCGGCGGTGCCGTGGATGAGGGCGATCAGGCCGCCGGTGTGGGGTGGGGCCGGTGGTGCGGTGGTGGCGGCGAGCAGGGGCAGGGGTGAGGACATGAGCGAGGACATGAGCGGAGGACCTCTGCAGTCGGGTAAGTGGGGCATGCGGCTTTCGGGCAGGGGGGATCGCGGCACGGCGTCCCATGAAGGTGGACGCCGTGCCGTGATGACGTACGGGGTGCGGGAGTTGGAGGGGGCGCTCAGCCCAGTACGGCGAGCGCGTCGATCTCGATGAGGAGGCCGGCCGGCAGGCCGACGTAGACCGTGGTGCGGGCGGCGGGGGGCGCGGTGAGGCCCTGCTCCTCGAAATAGGTGTTGTAGATCTGGTTCATCTCGGCGAAGTGGTCGACGTCCGTGAGGTAGACGCGGATCATCATCGCGTCGTCCCAGCTCGCGCCGCCCTCTTCGAGAATCGCCTGGACGTTGGCGAGGGTCTGGAGGGTCTGTTCACGCAGGGTGGGACCGGCGGGCGTGGGCGGCCTGCCCTCCTCGGCCGGGAGGAAGCCGACCTGTCCGGCGACCTGGAGGATGTTCCCCTTCTTCACGCCGTGCGAGAACTTCGCCGGCGGCGTGGTGTGGGTCTTGGGGGTGAGGGCGGTCTTCTCGGTCATGGACGTCGGGAACTCTCTTCCTTGGCTGGGGGCTTGCCGGAGTACTCGTGGCTGATGGCGTCGGCGGTCCGGCGCACCAGCGGGAGCAGGGTGAGGAGTTCGTCGGCGGTGACGACGACGTTCGGCGCGGAGACCGACATCGCGGCGACGGCGCGTCCGTCGGCGCCGCGGATGGGGGCCGCGACGCAGTTGATGGACTCCTCGTGGCCACCGAGGTCGGTGGCCCAGCCCTGTTCGCGCACCGTGGCCAACTCCTTGAGGAAGGCAGGCGCGTTGGGGGTCGAACGGGCCGTGTACATGGGGTAGTCGAGCTTGTCCGCGACGGCGCGGCGCTCGGGCTCGGGGAGATCGGCGAGGAGGAGTTTGGCGACGGCGGCGACCGTGATGGCGACCGGCTTCCCGATCCGCGAGTACATGCGCACCGGGTAGCGGCTCTCCACCTTGTCGATGTAGAGGACCTCGTTCTCCTCGTACACCGCGAGGTGGACGGTGTGCCCGCAGGTCTCGTTGAGCCGTACGAGGTGGGGGTGGGCGATCTCGCGGACGTCGAGGTTCTCGACGGCTTCCTGGGCGAGGGCGAAGAGGCGGGCGCCGAGGCGGTAGCGCTGGTCGGACTGGCGGTAGACGAGGCCGTGCTCGTGCAGGGTGCGCAGGAGGCGGAGCGCGGTGGACTTGTGGACACCGAGGCGGTCGGCGACCTGGCCGAGGTCGGCGGGGCCCTCGGCGAGCAGCGGCAGGATGCTCAGCGCTCGGTCGACGGTCTGGCTCATGGGGTACGTACCTCCTCCTGGGCCCGCGTGACGGCTTCGGTCCAGCCGGGGCCGAGTCGAAGTGTCTCCCACGCGTCGTCGTCCAGAGCGGCCAGCCGGTCGGCGTGGTCGCGGGAGGGGGGTACGGCGAGGTCGCCGTGGACGGTGAGGGCGGCGGCGGCCATGAGGTGGCCGTGCCGGAGCCGGTCCCGGGCGGGCAGTGCGCGCAGGGTGGCGGAGAGGAACCCGGCGGCGAAGGCGTCGCCCGCGCCGACGGCCGCGATCACGTCGACGTGCAGGGCGCGTACGAACGTGGCGGTGTCGGGGGCGTCCTGGGCGGCTCCCGAAGACGCGCGGCCCGCCGCGGCCCTCTCGAACACGGTCGCCCCGTCCCCGCCCTGCTTGACGACGAGGACGGCCGGTTCCGGCAGCGCGTCGCGGATCGCCCGTGCCCCGCGCAGCCCCCAGGCGGCGCGGGCCTCGTCGTCTCCGACGAACACGATGTCCGCGCCGCGCGCGAGGTCGAGCAGGACGCGCGGTCCGTCTGCGTCGCGCCACAACCCGGCGCGGTGGTTGACGTCGAAGGAGACGAGGGGGCGCCTCGCGCGAGGCGCGGTGAGTTCGCGCATCAGGCCGAGGCAGTCCTCGGACAGCGCCGCGGTGATGCCGGACAGGTGCAGTATGCGGCCCGACCGCAGGGCGCCCACGTCCACGGTGTCCCTGGTCATCGCGGAGGCGGCGGATCCGGCCCGGTAGTAGGCGACCTCGTGGGCGTCGCTCGCCCGGTCGCCCGCCGTGCGGAAGTAGATGCCCGTCGGACGCGCGGGATCCCGTCGTACGGCGGAGGTGTCGACGCCGTACGCGGCGATCGCCTCGACGAGGTGGTCGCCGAACCCGTCGGTGCCGACCCGGCCGACCCAGCGCACGGTGTGCCCGGCCGCGGCGAGCACACACGCCACGTTGGACTCGGCTCCGCCGATCCCCCGCTCGAACGACGGCACATCGGCGAGGCGCCCCGGCCGGGTGGGCAGGAACGTGACCATGGACTCGCCGAGCGCGACGACATCCACGACGTCCGGGACGTCGACAGGTCCGTTGGGGGTCACGATGTCTGGGGCTCCTCGCTCTCACGGCCGACGGGGGCCGGGCGGCACCGTTGACCCTGCGTTGGCTGGGATGTTAGACAGCAGTAAACGACATACGCAATGACCGTTGCACATGCTGCAACACAGTGCAGCACCCTTGAAGGGATGGCCCCATGACCGCCTCCGAAGCCGCCGCCCGTCTGGCGGCGGACCGTCTCGCCGCGGACCGCGTCGACCACCGCTTCAAGGGCCTCCCCCCGGACGCCGAGGGTCTGACCGTCGGCGAGCTGGCCGCCCAGCGCCGCGACCTCTTCACCGGCGGCTTCACCACCCCCGTCCTCGCCCTGTCCGCCGAGCGCCTGACGCACAACCTCGAACTGATGGAGACGTACGCCGTCCGCCACGGCCTCGCCTTCGCCCCGCACGGCAAGACCTCGATGGCCCCCCAGCTGTTCTGGCGGCAGATCGAGCACGGCGCCTGGGGCATCACGCTCGCCGTGCCCCACCAGGTGCGCGTGGCGAGGGAGTTCGGGATCGAGCGGATCTTCCTCGCGAACGAACTCGTCGACGCGGCGGCGCTGCGCTGGATCGCGTCCGAACTGGCGGCCGACCCGGACTTCCGCTTCGTCTGTTACGTCGACTCGGTGCGCGGCGTCGAGCTGATGGACGCGGCGCTGCACGGCTCCACCCGTCCGGTGGACGTGGTCGTCGAGCTCGCCGCCGGCGCGGGGGCCCGCACCGGGGTGCGTACGGAGGCGGAGTGCGCGGCGGTCGCGGACGCGGTGGCCGCGACACGGACCCTGCGGCTGGTCGGCGTGGCCGGTTACGAGGGCGAGGTCCCGGGGGCGGACCCCGAGCGCGTGCATGCCTGGCTGCGGCGGCTGACCGCGCTGGCGGTGGACTTCGACAAGGCGGGCCGGTTCGAAGGGGTGGCGGAGATCGTCGTCAGCGCGGGCGGCAGCGCCTGGTTCGACGCCGTCGCGGACGTCTTCTCCGAGCTCCCCGATCTCTCCCTGCCCGTACTGAAGCTGCTGCGTTCGGGCGCCTACGTCTCGCACGACGACGGCCACTACCGTCGGCTGACCCCCTTCACCCGGGTCCCCGAGGAGGGCGCGCTGCACCCCGCGTTCCGCCTCTGGGCCCAGGTCGTCTCCCGGCCCTCCCCCGAGCAGGCCTTCGTCAACGCGGGCAAGCGCGACGCGGCGTACGACCTCGATCTGCCCGAGGTCCAGGTGGTGCGGCGGGACGGTGCCGAGCGGCCGGCGACGGGTCTGACGGTGACCGCGCTCTCCGACCAGCACGCGTGGCTGCGCACGGACCCGGAGGCGGATGTGGAGGTCGGGGACTGGGTGGGCCTCGGGCTGTCCCACCCCTGCACGTCCTTCGACAAGTGGCAGCTGATTCCGCTGGTGGAGGCGGACGGCACGGTCGTGGACTACGTCCGTACGTTCTTCTGAGAGGCCGCTGTGACGAATGTTTCCCGTGTTTCCTGGAGGCCCCTGTGATGGATCTCGTCATCCGCGACGCGGAGGTCGTCGACGGCACCTCAGGCCCCTCGTACCGCGCCGACGTGGGCATCGAGGGCGGCAGGATCACCACCGTGCTCAAGGAGGGCGCGGCGGCCGGCTGTCTGCGGCCGGTCGCCCGGCGGGTCCTTGACGCCGAGGGCCTGGCCCTCTCCCCCGGTTTCATCGACATGCACGCCCACAGCGACCTCGCCCTCCTGCGCGACCCGGACCACAGCGCGAAGGCGGCACAGGGGGTGACCCTGGAGGTCATCGGCCAGGACGGGCTGTCGTACGCGCCGGTCGACGACCGCACCCTCGCGGAGGTCCGGTCCACGATCACCGGTTGGAACGGACCCGGTGACGACATCGACTTCGACTGGCGTTCGGTGGGCGAGTACCTGGACCGGCTCGACCACGGCTTCGACGGCGAGGGCATCGCGGTGAACGCCGCGTATCTGATCCCGCAGGGCACCGTCCGGATGCTCGCCGTCGGCTGGGACGACCGTCCGGCGACGGCGCGGGAGCTGGAGCGGATGCGGCGGCTGGTGGCCGACGGGATGCGCGAGGGCGCCGTCGGCATGTCCTCCGGCCTCACCTACACCCCCGGCATGTACGCCCAGGACGCCGAACTCACCGAGCTGTGCCGGGTGGTGGCGGAGTACGGCGGCTACTACTGCCCGCACCACCGCTCGTACGGGGCGGGCGCCCTGGCGGCGTACGAGGAGATGGTGGCCCTCACCCGCGAGGCGGGCTGCCCGCTCCACCTCGCCCACGCCACCATGAACTTCGGCGTCAACGAGGGCAGGGCCCCGGAACTGCTGGCCCTCCTGGACGACGCCCTCGCCGCGGGCGCGGACATCAGCCTCGACACGTACCCCTACACCCCCGGCTGCACCACGCTCGTGGCGATGCTGCCGAGCTGGGCGAGCGAGGGCGGCCCGGAGGCGATCCTCGCGCGCCTGAAGGACGAGGAGACGGCCGAACGCGTCCGGCACCACATGGAGGTGATCGGCGCCGACGGCTGCCACGGCGTGCCCATCGAGTGGGACACGATCGAGATCTCGGGAGTCACCGACCCGGCGCTCGCGTCGTACGTCGGCAGCACGGTCCGGCAGTCCGCCGACCGGCTCGGCGAGAGCCCCTGGACGACCGCCCGCCGCCTTCTCCTCGACGACCGGCTGGGACCGACGATCCTCCAGCACGTCGGCCACGAGGAGAACGTCCGCGCGATCATGCAGCACCGTGTGCACACCGGCGGTTCGGACGGCATCCTGCGCGGCGACAAGCCGCACCCGCGCGCCTACGGCACGTTCCCGCGGTATCTGGGTAAGTACGTACGGGAGTTGGGCGTCCTCTCCCTGGAGGAGTGCGTCGCCCATCTCACCGGCCGCCCGGCCGCCCGGCTGCGGCTGCCCGACCGCGGCCTGGTCCGCGAGGGGTACCGCGCCGACCTCGTCCTCTTCGACCCGGCCACGGTCGCGGCGGGCTCGACGTTCGCGGACCCGCGCAGACTCCCCACGGGCATCCCTTACGTCCTGATCGACGGCCGGTTCGTGATCGAGGACGGGCGGCGCACGGACGTACTGGCGGGGCGGGCGGTCCGCCGGACTCCCCGGTGACCGCCCGCCGCCGCACAGGGGTCACGGCTTGGGCAGGGTGCATCCGCTCGCGCTCAGGTTGAGCTTGTTGCCGGTCGTGAAGCAGGCCGGGATCTGGTAGGTCTCCTCGGCGTAGTTGATGCCCGGGTGAATGGTGACGTTGCCGCTCGCGTCGACCTCGCAGGGGTTGTTCACCGTGCAGGTCTCGCCGTCCTCGTTGCCGGTGTTGTTGACGGCGACGACCTTGCCGGTGGACTGGTCGATGACCGGCGAGCCCGAGGTGCCGCCGATGGTGTTGCAGGCGGAGGTGTAGCGGATGGAGTCCTTCCAGGTCCAGTCGCCCTCCTTGAGGCGGTACGCGAACCCGTCGATGCTGCAGTTGTAGAGCCGCTTCCAGTAACCGGAGGCGACCGTGATGGCGGTGCCGACGGTCGGGTGCGTGTCCTGCACGGTCAGCGCGCTGATGCCGTACGAGTTCTTGATCGTCGTGTAGGTGCTGGTGAGCTGGTAGATCGTGATGTCCGTGTCGGTCATCGTCGAGTACGCGACCTTGCCGGCCCGCAGGGTCGCCACCCGGGTGCCGGCCGAGTTGAGCAGGCCGAAGGTACGGCTGGACGCCTGGTCGACGATCACTTCACCGGGCTCCGGGAAGCCCGTCTCCAGGCAGTGGCCGTTGGAGAGCACGAGCGCCGGGTCGCTGTCCGCGGAGTTGGGGAAGCGGATGACGGAGCCGGAGCAGTTGCTGAGCGCGACGGTCCCGGCGAGGCTGACGGCCTGGAGGGTCGGCGCCGCCGCCTTCGTGTCCGCCTTGACCGCGGACGCGGACGCGGACGTGGACGACGACGCCGCCGCCGCGGGTGCGGGTGCCGCGACCGCGGGTGCCACGCCCGCCCCGGTGATCACCAGGGCGAAGAGCGCGGCGACGAGAGGCTTTCTCATGTGGGGGTCCCCTCTTGCGACTTGGGCGACCGGAGATCTTCCGGCCACTTCCAGTCTTGTCATGCGCATTGTCAATCGAGGGGACGGGAGGAACAAGGAGCGGTTTCCGGCCATGGGCATGCCGGAGTGACGGGACGGGGCGTGTCGTATACGTGAGCGAGCCGACGGCTACTTCGGCCGTTTGGTGGCGCCCTGGCCGTGGCCGGGATTGCCGTTGGCGGCGCCGTGGCCCGTGGTCGCGGTGGGGCTGGTGGTGGGGGTGGTGACGGTAGAGGCGGAGGCGGAGGTCCCCGCCGACGGGGACCGCGGCGCAGTGGTGGACGGCGTCGCCGAGGTGGACGCGGACGCGCCCGGGGAGGTCCGGTCGGCGCTCGCACCGGAGGCGGCGGGCGAGTCGCCCGGCGCCGTCCCCGCCTCGTCGGCGGCCGAGCCGCTCACGGAAGCCGTCGGCTCCGGGGATGCGGACGCGCCCCGGCCGTCACCGTCGCCCCGCCCCGAGGGCGATGAGCCTCCGGACGCACCGGAGTCGAACAGTCCCACGAGCACCACGGCGAGGACGACCGCGCACACCACGCCGCCGGCCACCGCCACCCGCCGCCGCGGGATCCGTTCCGGGCGGCGGCGCCGCGAGCCGCCATGGCGGCCAGTCCCGGTACGCGCCGCGGCGCCGTCGCCGCCCGCACCCCCCACCCCCGAGCCGTCGCCGCCCGCCCCCGTCCCCGACCCGTCGTCGGCCGTCACCGCACCCGGCCCGTCGTACGCGCCCTGCCAGCCGTGCGCCGCCGCCGGATCCGCGTACGCCTCGTACGCCGGAGGCGCCTCGCCGTCGCCGCTCGGGAGGTACACCCTCGGCTCGGCCTCGGTCTCACCGTTCTGCCAGGACATGATCGCGGATTCTAAGGACCGCAAGGGCTTGCGGCACAACACGGGAAGAAAGCGACCCAAAACGCCACGTCTCACGTGGTGGAAAACACCCCCCGCCGAGCGTTACGCGGCCGTAAGCTCACCGTCATGCAGGTGATCCAGTCGACCAAGCTCGCCAACGTCTGTTACGAGATCCGGGGCCCGGTGCTCGAGGAGGCGATGCGGCTGGAAGCGGCGGGTCATCGGATCCTCAAGCTGAACACCGGCAATCCGGCCGCGTTCGGGTTCGAGTGCCCGCCCGAGATCCTGGAGGACATCCTCCGGAACGTGTCGACCGCGCACGGCTACGGCGACGCGAAGGGCCTGCTCGCCGCCCGCCGCGCCGTCGTGATGCACAACCAGACCCTCGGCATCGAGACCGACGTCGAGCACGTCTTCATCGGAAACGGCGTGTCCGAGCTGATCGTGATGGCGATGCAGGGGCTGCTGGACGACGGCGACGAGGTCCTCGTACCGGCGCCGGACTACCCGCTGTGGACCGCCGCCGTGTCCCTGTCCGGCGGCACCGCCGTGCACTACCACTGCGACGAGCAGTCGGACTGGATGCCCGACCTCGCGGACGTGGAGCGCAAGGTCACCGACCGCACCAAGGCGATCGTCATCATCAACCCGAACAACCCGACGGGCGCGGTGTACGACGAGGCGATGCTGTGCGGGCTCACCGACATCGCCCGCCGTCACAACCTCCTGGTCTGCTCGGACGAGATCTACGACAAGATCCTCTACGACGACGCCACGCACACCCCGACCGCCTCGGTCGCGCCCGACCTGCTCACCCTCACCTTCAACGGCATGTCGAAGGCCTACCGGGTGGCGGGCTACCGGGTCGGCTGGATGTCGATCTCCGGCCCCCGCGCGCACGCCGACTCCTACATCGAGGGCCTGACGATCCTCGCGAACATGCGCCTGTGCGCGAACATGCCCGGCCAGCACGGCGTGGTCGCGGCGCTCAGCGGGCGGCAGACCATCAACGACCTGGTGCTGCCCGGCGGCCGGCTGAAGGAACAGCGGGACGTCGCCTACGAACTGCTGACCCAGATCCCGGGCGTGAGCTGCGTGAAGCCCAAGGGCGCGCTGTATCTCTTCCCGCGGCTCGACCCGAAGGTCTTCAAGATCAAGGACGACCGGCAGATGGTCCTCGACCTGCTCCGCCGCGAGAAGATCATGGTCGTCCAGGGGACCGGCTTCAACTGGCCCGAGTCGGACCACTTCCGGGTGGTCACCCTGCCGAGCGTGGGCGATCTGACCGACGCGGTGACCCGGATCGGGAACTTCCTGGACGGCTACAGCCAGCCGTGACACTCACGCTGTGTACGCGACACGACAAGATGTGCGACATGGCTCAACTTTAGACGAAATCCAAGCTAGGATGGCTTCCTGAAAGACCACAGGAGGCCGTCCCCATGTACGAACCGATCCGCACCAAGTCGGTCCACACGACGGCCGGCACCCCCTCCGACTTTCCCCACCGGTCGCGCGAGGAGGAGCTGGACATCCAGCTCGCCGGACACCTCGCGGCGCTCCTCGCGGTGACCGACGAGATCCGCGCGATCGAGCCGTCCGCCGACCTGGACGCGGCGGCCGAGCGGCTCGCCGAGCGGGTGGCGCGGCTGCGGGGAGGAGTGGCGCCGGTCCACGCGTCGGCCGCCGCCGTGCGCGAGCCGCACGTCGTCGCTCTCCACCAGCGGGCCCACGCCCTCGCCGGCCGCGCCCTCGTCGTCGCCGCGTCCCGCGCGGACACGGCGGGCGCGATCCTGGCCGCCGAGCGCATGGACGCCCACGCCCCGGCCGCCGAACCCCGCGAACTCGCGGCTCGCTGAGAGCCCGCGTCCGAGCCCCCGGGCTCCCCTTGTACGGCCCCGGTCCGCGCGCACCCGCAGCGACGTGCGGACCGGGTGCCACACATCCCACCGGTCAGCCGAGGGCAGTGCCCGTCGTCTGCAACCCCACCGTCGCGAGCAGCGCCAGCTGCTGTGCCGCCTCCGTGCCCGGCGCCGCCGAGCAGATCGTGATCCGCAGGTCCCCGCCCGGCACCGCGAGCGTGTCGCAGTCCAGGACGATCACCCCCACCTCCGGATGGTGGACCGTCTTGGTGTCGGCCGTGTGGAACCCGACCGCGTGCGAGGCCCACAGCTCACGGAACGGCTCGCTCTCCCGCCGCAGATCCGCGATCAGCGAGCGCAGCCCCCGGTCGTCGGGATAGCGGGCGGTGGCGGACCGAAGATCCGACACCAGGGCCGTGCGCAGCCTCCGCTCCTGCTCCGGGGTGTGCGTGGTCCGGCTGGGCAGACCCGTGAACTCCCGCCACACGTAGTTGCGTTCGCGCCCGCGCAGGCCGGACAGGTCGCCCACCAGCGCGGCCCACAGCGGGTTCCACGAGATGAGGTTGTACGCCGCGTCGTGCACCGCGATCGGGGACTGGCTCAGCTGGTCCAGGAGGCGCTGCACGCTCGGCGGGATGTGCTGCGAGATGTGTCCGGCCGCGGGCGGGGCCTGCCCGGCCAGCCGGTAGAGGTGGTCGCGCTCGGGCTCCGACAGGCGCAGGGCACGGGCGAGCGCGCCGACGACCTGGTCGGAGGGGGCGGTGGCGCGGCCCTGTTCGAGGCGGGTGACATAGTCCACCGAGAGCCCGGCGAGCTGCGCCAGCTCCTCCCTGCGCAGTCCGGGCGCCCGCCGCGCGCCGCCCCTCGGCAGCCCGGCCTCCTGGGGTGTGGTCCGGTCGCGCCAGTACCGCAGCGCGGTACCGAGCTCTCCGTGCTCGCGATGGTCCCGAGGGTCTCGTTGGCTCACCCCTCCATGGTGCTCCCCCGGCGCCGCCACAGCCTGGTACTGCCAGTCCCCCCGACACGGAGGGCTCTGTCTGCCCGCCCGGGCGGCGCGGACCGTGGGACACATGACCATCACCGTGATCACCGGTGCCAACAAGGGCATCGGATACGAGACCGCCCGCCGCCTCGTCGAGCGGGGCCACACCGTCTACGTCGGCGCCCGTGACGCCCAGCGGGGCAAGGAGGCCGCCGACGCGCTGGGCGCCCGGGCCCTGCTCCTCGACGTCACCGACGACGCGTCCGTGCAGGCCGCCGCGGACCGCGTCCGCGAGGAGGCCGGACACGTCGACGTCCTCGTCAACAACGCGGGCATCAACCAACCCGCCAAGCCTGTTGAGGAGTTGACGGGTCCGGACCTGCAACGGGTCTACGACACGAATGTCTTCGGCCCCGTCCGCACCCTGCACGCCTTCCTCCCCCTGCTGCGGAAGGCGGAGCACCCCGTCGTCGTCAACGTCAGCAGCTCTCTGGGCTCGCTCACCATCAACGCCCACCCCGACAGCCGTTCCCTGCTCTCCTCCTGGGTCCCCGCGCTCGCGTACAACTCCTCCAAGGCGGCGCTGAACATGCTGACGGTGCTGTACGCGAAGGCGTACCCGGAGATCCGGATCAGTGCCGTCAATCCGGGCTTCACCGCGACCGACCTCAACGGCCACGCGGGGACCTTGAGCGTCGAGGAGGGCGCGGAGATCATCGTCGCCACCGCCGCCGCGGGCGCGGACGCGCCGAGCGGCGCCTTCGTGGAGAACGGAGGCACCCTCCCCTGGTGAGGCCCCGCGCCCTCCACCTGGTGACACCCGCGGCAGGAGGCCGCCGTTCCGGTTGCATACCGGGATCGGTCGGACACCCTCCGTTCACCCGGTGCGGCCGGGAATGTTGGGTTCCGGGAGCACGCTCCTCGATGTGAGACGCATCGCGGGAATCGTCCTGGCGGTCCTGTTGATCGGCGGCGTGGCAGCAGCCGTCATCGGGGGCCGCGAAGGTCAGGACAAGGGCACGGCAACGAAGACCGTGCGAGGAGTGATCGGATCGGAGAAGGCGGAGTTCTTCGCCGATCCCGACGTGGTGAAGGCCCTGGCTGCCAAGGGCTTCACCGTGAAGACGGAGACCTCCGGGTCCTGGGCCATGGACGGCCTGGACCTCAAGGGGTACGACTTCGCCTTCCCCTCCAGCCAGGCCCCGGCCGACGAGCTGGCCGCCAAGTACGACGTACGGCAGCCGCTGCCGCGCCCGTTCTACTCGCCCCTCGTGGTCGTCGCGCACCGCAGCGCCGCCGAGGTTCTGGCGGCGAACGGTCTCGCGACCGTCGGCAAGGGCACCGGCACGCTCAGGATGGCCGCGTACCTCAAGGCCGCCGGGCAGGACCGGACCTGGCAGCAGCTCAAGGGGGCCGCGGCGCACGGCGAGCTGACCGGCACGCTCTTCATCGCCAGCACCGATCCGAACACCTCCAACTCCGGCGCGCTCTACCTCGCCGCCGCCTCGTACGTCGCCGACGGCGGCCGGGTCGCGGCCGGCGCCGCCGCCGTCGGGCGCACCGCGCCCCTCATGCACAAGCTCGTCAGCGTCCAGGGCGCCCAGCAGTCCAGCACGGACGCGGCGTTCCGGGACTTCATCAGCGGGGCCGGGAACCCGCTCGTGCTCGTGTACGAGTCGCAGGTCGCCGCGCTGCTCAACCAGGGCCAGGACATCGGTGACCTCACCGTCCTCTACCCGGACACCACGGCGAACAGCGACCACACCGTCGTCCCCCTCACTCCCGAGGGCCGCGCGCTCGGTGAGCTCCTGAGCAGTGACCCGGCCCTGCGCAGGCTCGCCGTCAGGCACGGGTTCCGGCCGCAGGGCGCGACCGGGGAGTTCACGGCGGCCACCGCCGCCCACGCCACCTATCTCAACCAGAAGCTGACCGGCGTCCGGCAGGCGCCCGTGCCCGCCTACAAGGTGCTGCACGAGATGGCGCGCCGGGCCGGGAACCAGGGGGAAAGCACGTGACGACCGAAGACACCTTCACCCTCACACCGCCCGAGGCCGTCGCGCCCGTGCCCCGTGAGAAGGCGGGCGGGCTGGTGCCCGTCGACCCGTCCGTCCAGGACGAGATGGCACGCCGGGCCGCCGAGTACGTCGGCTCTCTCGCCGCCCTCGACGCCCGCTCGCCCGAGTTCGCGGGCAAGGTCGGGGAGATCGCGGGCCTCGGCGCGAGCGAGATGCGGGGCGCCGCCGCGCAGTCCAACCGCATGCTGGAGCGCACCCTGCGCAGCCTGCCCGACAAGGGCGGGGACGCCCAGTCGCACGTGGCGGGCTCGCTGGTCGAACTCCGACGTGTGGTCGAGGACCTGGACCCGCGCGACCTGCCCGCGAGCAAGGGGCGGAAGTTCCTGTCCAAGCTGCCCGGCGGCAACAAGCTGCGGGACCACATCGCCAAGTACGCCTCCTCGCAGGCCACCCTGAACAAGATCGTGGGCTCGCTGCGCGGCGGCCAGGACGAACTGCGCCGCGACAACGCCGCGTTGCAGACCGAGCGCCTCCGGCTCTGGGAGACGATGGGCAAGCTCCAGGAGTACGTCGTCCTCACCCAGGCCCTGGACACGGCGGTCGAGGAGCACATCGCCGCCGCCGAGGCCGTGGACCCCGCACAGGCTGACACCCTGCGCGCCGACGTCCTCTTCCCCGTCCGGCAGAAGCACCAGGACCTGCTGACCCAGCTCGCGGTGTGCGCGCAGGGCTATCTGGCCATGGACGTGGTCCGACGCAACAACGACGAACTCATCAAGGGCGTCGACCGCGCCGCCACCACCACGGTGTCCGCACTGCGCATCTCCGTGATGCTGGCCTCCGCCCTCGAGAACCAGCGCAAGGTCGTCGACCAGGTCAACGCCCTGCGCGGCACGACCGAGGACCTGATCCGCGGCAACGCCGAGATGCTCGCCACCCAGAGCGGGGAGATCCAGCGCATCGCCGCCGACCCGGCCGTCGGCGCGGAGACCCTGCGCACCGCCTTCCAGCAGATCTACCGCACCCTCGACGCCATCGACACGTACAAGGTCCGGGCGACCGAGTCGATGGCCGCGACCGTCGAGTCCCTCACGTCCGAACTCCAGCACGCGAGCGCCTACTTGGAACGCAGCCGCTCGCAGGGCGCCCTGGAAGGGGGCTCCGCGTGAGACGTCGTACGGCCTACGCCGTCGTGTCCCTGCTCGCCGTCACGGCCACCGCCGCGGTCACCGGCTGCACGACGCAGGACCAGAAGCAGGGGTCCGACAGCAACGCCCCCGAACCCGGCACCCTGCGCGTCCTCGCCTCCAGCGAGCTCAGCGACATGGCGCCGATCCTCGAACAGGTCCGCAAGGACACCGGTATCAAGGTCCGCCCCACCTACATGGGCACCCTCTCCGCCGTCGACCTGCTCGCGAAGGGCAAGGTGGACGGCGCGTACGACGCACTGTGGCTGTCGTCCGACGACTATCTGCGGCTGCGCCCCGAAGCGGCGAAGAAGGTCGTCTCCCAGACGCCGATCATGTCGAGCCCGGTGGCGATCGGGGTGAAGCCGGCGACCGTGAGCGCGCTGGACTGGAAGCCCGAGGACGTCACCTGGTCGCAGGTCGAGAAGGCCGTCGCGGACGGGAAGCTGACATACGGCATGACCGATCCGGCCCGCTCCAACTCCGGTTTCTCCACGCTGATCTCGGTGGCCTCGGGCCTGTCCGGGGCGCAGTCGGCGCTCACGGACGCGGACGTGGCGAAGGCGACCGGGCGCCTGAAGGAGTTCTTCAAGGGGCAGAAGCTGACGTCGGGGTCCTCGGGCTGGCTGGCGACGGCGTACGAGCGGCGCGGCACCGTGGACGCCCTGCTCAACTACGAGTCGATTCTCAAGGGCATGAAGGGGCTGACGGTCATCCGCCCGCGCGACGGCGTGGTGACCGCCGACTACCCGCTCTCCTCGCTCGCCTCCTCCAGCAAGGACACCCGCGAGAGTGTCCGCCGCCTCACCGAGGCGCTGCGCGCTCCGGCCGTCCAGCGGGAGATCACTCAGCAGACGCGGCGCCGCCCGGTCGTCGCCTCCGTCTCCCCGGCGGCCGGCCTCGACACCGGCCGCCGGCGTGAACTCCCCTTCCCCGGCAGCCGGTCCGTCGCCGACCGCCTCCTGGACTCCTACGAGAACAAGCTCCGCCGGCCCTCCCGGACCGTGTACGTCCTCGACACCTCCGGCTCGATGGGCGGCGGCCGGCTCGACCGGCTGAAGAAGGCGCTCACCGGGCTGACGGGCGACTTCCGCGACCGCGAGGAGGTGACGCTGATGCCGTTCGGCTCGAAGGTCAAGAGCGTCCACACGCACGTGGTGCGGCCCGAGGACCCGGGGGCTGGTCTCGACGGCATCCGCAAGGACACCGAGGCCCTCAGCGCCTCCGGCAACACCGCGATCTACACGTCGCTGGAGAAGGCGTACGAGCATCTGGGCGCGGGCGGCGACACGTTCACGTCGATCGTGCTGATGACGGACGGCGAGAACACGAGCGGCGCCGACCCCGAGGACTTCGACGGCTTCTACGGTCGGCTGCCGGGCGGGCAGAAGGAGATCCCGGTCTTCCCGATCCTGTTCGGCGACTCCGACCGGGGCGAGCTCCAGCACATCGCCGACCTGACCGGCGGCCGCCTCTTCGACGCCCGCAAGGGTTCGCTCGACGGCGCCTTCGAGGAGATCCGTGGCTACCAATAAGAACCCACTGAGGTATCTGGAGTCCCGCAAGAACCTCACCGGCAGCGCCTGCGGGCTCGTCGGTCTGGCCCTCACCTTCGCGGGGGTCGCGGGCCCGTACTGGCCGGTCGTCGTCGCGGGGCTGTACGGGGCGGGCGCCCTGATCGCCCCGCCGGAGCGGCCGCCGCTGCCGGACTTCCCGGATCCCTCGGCCCAACTGGAGGAGCTACGTGGCGACTTCGGCCGCCTGCGGGAGTATCTGGACGGTGTGGAACTGCCCCCGGCGGCGGCGGGCCGGCTCACCGAACTGACCGAGCTCCTGACCGCCCTGCTGGATCCCGGCTGGGTCGCCGAGGTGCTCGTGCAGGACCCGGAGGGCGTGCACGCGCTGTCCCGTGCCGTACGTCAAGACATCCCCGAGGCCGTCGACACCTTCGTACGGACACGGTGGTGGACCCGGCTGACGCCCGGCACCGAACCGCCGGAGCGCCACCTGGAGCGCCAGCTCACCCTGCTGCACGAGGAGGCGGACCGGCTCGCGGCGGCCCTGCGGGAGATCGAGGCCCGGCGCCAGGAGTCGCACACGCGCTATCTGGAGGACCGCGGCCGCTCGCAGTGATCAACCGCCGCCCAGTTGCTTCGCGACGACCGCCAGGACCACCACCAGCGCGACCAGCACGGCGACCTTCAGCGCCGAGCGCAGACGCCCGCCCGGCCGCTCCTCCTCCCGCGGCGGCGGGTCCGGCAGCGGGAGCGGCGCGGGTCCGTTGAACACGTCGTGGCCCGTGGTCGCCACCCGGGTACACCACGGGCAGGACGTCAGATGGGAGCCGTACGCGTGCAGCGGGCGGCTCGGGCAGATCCGCACCTGGGAGCGCTCCTTGTTCAGGGCGCGCAGCCAGGCCTCCGCGGGAGGCCGGGCGGCGGGGGCGAGGACGCCGGGGCCGAACGCGGCGCGGGCCAGGGTGAGCAGCTCCGGCGGCAGGACGGAGGGGTCGACGGTGCCGCGCGGGATGACGACCCGTTCGGGGCGGACCACGTAGGAGCAGCTGGCGGCGATGTTGTCCTTGACGGTCGACTCGGACGCGCTGTCGTGCGGGACGCCTCCGAAGGGGTGGTTGCCGGCCGTCAGGAGCTGGTAGACGAGGACCGCGAGGGCGAAGTCGTCGGTGGCGCGGCTGGCCGGGCCGCCCGCCTGGCGCTCGGGGGGCGAGTAGTCGGTGGTGTGCATCAGACAGGGGAAGAGTTCCCCGGTCGCCGGGTCGGTGAAGGCGATGGAGTCGCAGTCGAGGAAGGTGACGAAGCCGTTCGCGTCGACGACGACGTTGCTGCTGGAGAAGTCGCCGATGACGAGGTTGTCGTGGTGCATGCGGGCGGTCATGAACGCGAGGTTCCAGGCGACTCCGAGCAGGAAGCGCCAGTCGGCCCGCTCGGGGAAGAGCTTGCGCCGCTGGGCACGGGTGAACAGGCCGATCAGCTGGATGTGCGCGGGTTCGCCGAAGCGCCGCATGGCGTAGCCGAGGAACTCCCCGCGCGCGCCGCGAGCGAGGGCCGTGGGCCAGGCCAGTTCGGGCGGCTGGGAGGCGTTGGTGGGGCGGGCGGCGAGCGGGGACATGGTCAGCATCCGGGTCAGCCGGCGCTCCTGCTCGGGGCCCGGGGGTTCGCGGTAGAGCTTGACGACGATCGCGTCGTCGCCGACCACCGGAAAGACGGCCGCCTGGCCGCCGCCCTTGAGCGGCAGTTCCGCGAGGGTGACGGGCTTGCCGTCCAGGAACACGGTGAGGCCGCTCATGGGCGCCCCTTGCGGACGGCCCGCAGCAGGGTCTTGTCGTCGGCGTTCAGCGCGGTCAGCCGGTCCGACCTGAGCAGCGCGGCCAGTGCCTCGTGCGCGTTGTCCGACACCGGTCCCGGAGCGTCCAGGGAGCGGAAGACGGCGTCGGCGAAGGACGCGTTCGGGCTCGACGCGCCGTCGGCGGAGCGGTTGAGCGCGGCCTGCGCGAGTCCGTCGGTGGACAGCAGCACCCCGTCGATCCCGGGGTCGGACACACAGTCGGTCCGCACCCAGCGGGCCGCGTCCGGCGAGGTGAGGAAGACCGTCTCGTTGCTGTACTCGCTGGCCTCTGCGGCCTGCGGCAGCAGATGGAACTGCCGCTCACCGTCCTCCGTGCCGGCGCGTACGACGACGAAGCCGTCGCCGAGGGTGAGATGGCCCAGCCAGTCCGGGGCGAGCACCACGACGGTGAGGGTGGTGGCGAAGTCGGCGGCGTTCGCGCCGGTGGTGTCCAGGAACACCTTGCTGACGTCGTGGAAGGCATCCACGAGCAGTTCGCGCACGGCCGCCGCGGGCCCGCTGTCCGCCGCCGCGGCCGCCCGCCGTCCGAAGTGCTCGGCGGCCAGCTCCACCGCGAGCCGGGAGCCCTCGTCGGAGCGCGGCCGGCTGCCCGCGCCGTCCGCGACCGCGAGCACCACCACCGACGGTGACACCGTGTACGCGCAGGCGTCCTGGCAGGGCAGGCCCTGACGCCGGTGCCGGTAGCCCTCGACGCTCATGCCGTGGACGCGCCAGGGCGACTCCCGCTCGCCCCTCTCCTTCCCGCCCCTCTCCGCCATCGGTCAGGATTCCCAGGCCGGGCGCTGGGTCTTGAACTGGCTGAAGATCTTCTCGAAGACCTCGTCGCCCGCGCCTTTCTGCTCGGCGTTCGCGCTGGCGGACATCATCTGCAGCAGCTCACGGAAGGGGAAGCCCTGGAGGCGGGCGTTGAACTTCGGCGCGAAGGCCTGGAGGACCTGTTCGCCCATGTCGGTGATGCCGCCGACGCCTATCGCGTAGAGCCGGAAGCGGCGGGCGCGCTGTTCCTCGGCGAGGACGGGGATCAACCGATGCCAGGAGTCGGTGAGATGGCCGGTGCCGTCGGTCGGCAGTCCGTCGGTGACCAGGCAGATCTGCGGCCGGTAGTACTGCAGTCCGGAGGCGCGCAGCTCGGCCTTGCGGGCGGCGACGATGTGCATCGACAGTTCCAGCGCCTCGGTCATCAGCGTCACCCCGGCGGCGGCGAGCTGGGGCGGCCGGAACAGGTGGGCGGGCACGAAGGGGCTCACCGGGGCGCGCGGGTCGAGGAGCTGGGGCCCGCGCCAGGCGCCGACGCCCTGGCCGCCGAAGGTGATGACGGCGACCTCGACGCTGTAGCTGAGACTGACGTCGTCGTGCAGTTCCCGGGTCCACTCCATGAGCGCGTTGTTGAGCGTCTGGATGGGCGCCCCCGCCATGGAGCTGGAGGTGTCGAGGCAGAGCACGAGCGGCAGGCGCTGCGCGTTGTTCTCGAACTCGATGTCGGCGTACTCCGCCGGCAGCGTGGGCGGGTATTCGCTGTGCATCTTGGTCTCTCCTGGTGTGCGAACTCAGGGCCGCGTGTGCTGGTCGTGGCGTCCTGCGGCCGTCGGAAAGGCGTACAGGACGTCGGAGTCCCGTTCGCGCGCGTCGGTGACGTCGACGAGTCCGCCAGGGGCGGGCGGCGGACGCCCCGGGTCGGCCCACACCGCCCGGTACAGGACGTGGTCCAGCTCGACATAGCCCTGGGGGTGCAGTTCGGTGCGGACGACCGCGGAACGGGCGGGTTCCTTCCGGTCGCCGACCTCGCGTTCGTGGCGGGAGGCGGGTGCGGCCCTGAGCCGGGTCGTCTGCTCGTCGGGCACCCGGGGTCGCGGGGCCGGTGCGGTGGGCTCGGCGGCGGGCGCGGCGGCGGGCGCGGCGAGGTGGGGGGCGGCGGGCGCGGCGAGGTGGGGGGCGGCGGTCGCGGGGCCCCGGGAGGAGCGGCGGACGAGGACCAGGAAGGCGGTGAGGAGCAGGACGAGCAGGGCGCAGAGGGCGGTGAGCGCCGTGGTCTTCTTGTCGAAGAGCGGGCCGGAGGACTTCGTGTCCTTGGCCTGTTTGGAGGAGGTGTGGGCCGTGGGAGGGCTGCCGGTGACCGGGTCGGCGGGCGCGACGACGGAGTAGACGTGCTGGGAGCGGTCGCTCCTCGGGTCCGCCTTGATCAGGTCGCTGCCGCGCAGGGCGTGGGTGGCGAGCCGGGCGCACAGGTCGTCGCGGTTCTTGACGTCGCACGCGCCCACGGCCTTCAGGTCCTGCACGGCCTCGGGCGACAGCTGGTCGATGTGGACGCTCGCCTCCACCCAGCGCACCCCGGCGAGCAGGAGCAGGGCCGTGCCGCCCGGGCCGGTGTGCTGGTTCGCCGGCACCTCGACCACGAGGTGGCTGCGAGCGTTCAGCACGCGCTGCTCGACATCCCTGCGGTCCTTCTGGGCGCCGTCGAACGGCAGCGCGCCGTCCAGGGTGACCACGAAGGTACCTTCGCCGATCCAGCGGGACCAGCAGTCGAGGCGCGCTCCGAAGTCCTTCTCGCACGAGGGGACGGTCGCCCCCGCCACTCCCGCGGACATCACCGTGCCCCACAACCCCAGAAGCACAACGAAATACAGTGAACGTCGCATGCACAACCCCCGTGGCCTGAAAGGCACCCGCCCATAGTGGGGGTAACCGGCGGGCGCCCGGAAGAGGTTTGGGGCACAGGCCGGTTCTCACTTCTACAACTTGAAGACCTGATGGCAACGGGTGAACATCTGCCGCGCCCGTTCCACCCAATCGCTGGCCAAAGCGTCGAAATCCGTTTGTGTCATCCGACAGGTCAGCGGCAGATCGCAGACTCCGGCGAGACAGGGGCGCGGTCCTCGTACGTCCCACACGGAGAGCATGGGATTCAGTTGTTCGGTATTCCATGCGTTCGATGCCGCGGCGGCGACTGCCAGTTGGTCCTGGCGCAGATAATGACCGTCCGTCGCAAAGGCAACAAGGAGTCTCTTGGTGGTCATGAACCGCACCGTGACCATCCGCCCCGTTTCCTTGAGATCGAATTGCAGGGACACGGAAACGGTGTCGGTCATGGTGTGGTAATTCCGTCGGGCCACCCAGTTCTGCACCAACCGGCGCCAGTGCGCGCCCACTTCGAGTATGTCGCGTTCCCGGCCGGGGACGGACTCCCGGCCGACAAAGGGCTCAGGCACCGCCACGGCCCACCGCCTCGGCGACCATCGCGTCGGTCAGTCCGGCGTCCAGCAGCGCCTGGGCGTGCAGCAGCAGACAGGACGGGACGGAAACGCTCGTACCGGCCCCGCGGCGGACCGCCAGCTCACGGGTGCGCACTTTGATGCTCCGGGCCACGGTGGGCGGTGGCCACGACGCCGGCTTGGGGTTCTGCTCCAGCAACTCGGTCAGCAGATCGGCCGGCTGAGGCCGGTCCTCGGGTCGCTTGGCAAGGCAGCGCCCGATCAGCTCCCGCATTCCCCGCGGTACGCCGTCGAGTTCGGGCTCGGCGAGGACGACCCGGTAGCGCACCGCCTCCCCGCCGCCGTGCGGCGGGCGGCCCGTGAGGGCGTACACGAGGACCCCGCCGAGGGAGAAGACGTCGCTAGGTGGCCCCACTTGCGCCCCCTTGACCTGCTCGGGCGACATGAACGGCGGGGTGCCGACCACGACGCCGGCCCGGGTCAGCGCGGGGGCGCCGTCGACCCGGGAGATCCCGAAGTCGATGACGCGGGGTCCGTCTGAGGCGAGGAGCACGTTCGCCGGTTTCAGGTCCCGGTGCACCACGCGGGCGGCGTGGATGGCCTGTAACGCTTCGACCAGGCCCGCACCGAGCCGTCGTACCTGCGGCTCGGGCAGCGGCCCGTCGGTACGGACCGCCTCGGCGAGCGAGGGACCGGGTACGTACATCGTGGCGAGCCAGGGCAGTTCGGCCTCGGTGTCGGCGTCGATCACGGCGGCGGTGTACGCGCCGCTCACCACCCGCGCGGCCGCCACCTCGCGTGCGAAACGCTCCCTGAACTCGCCCTCCGCCGCGAGCTCGGGTCGCACCACCTTCACCGCGACCTCGCGCCCGGCGGGCGAACGGCCGAGATACACCCATCCCATCCCGCCGGAGCCGAGCCGCCCCACAATGCGGTACGGGCCGATCTTCATGGGGTCACTGACGGGTGTGCGCACCCCGCTCACCTCATTTCGGGGGTTCGTTGCAGGATGTCCCGAGTGTCCCGCGAATTCCCGGTCGGGGTACGGGTGATGCCGGAAATGGACGCCGGGACTACGTTCGGCGTGGTTCGGTACGTGGTGGGCATCAGCCGCGCGGCTCTGCCCGCGTGGGGCGCGGCCCAGACACCGCACCAACACACGCCACACGTCCTTGTCGACGGTGCGCTGGAAATCGAGGTCGGACTCCGACAGGTCGAGCCCCTTCCGGCATACCCGTTCCAGGGCCGCTCGTGCAGCGCGCCGGGCAGCTCGCCGCCGACGTCGCATGACGTCAAGGCAGCCGCTCTCATAGGCGTGAGCGCCATGATGGTGGCCTGTCAGAGGATGAAGGGTGCATTCGGGTGGTCTGCAATTCCCAGGCACCTGCCGCATGACAGCTCGTCAGGACGACCTCATGACGTCGGCGGAGATGACGGTGGTTCGGATTCCGGTACCGCTGGCAACGTCACGGTCGCCTGGTACCTGCAACTCGGACAGATCCTGGCAGAAAGGGACCGCGCCGACGAGGCCGAGGACCAGTTCCGTCGTGCCGTCGCAGCCGATCCCCCGCCCTCGCCGTGTCAAGCTCCTACGAGCTCCTTCGAGCCGAGCTCGCGTTGTGCGATCTCAAGGTTCTGAGTCAGACGCTCGCGATGTTCGGTGGGCAACTTGCCGCCGTTGAGGAGGCGTTCGCAGCAACTCTTCGACTCCTCGTGCTCTCCGACCCAATACGCGGACACCGCCAGTTCGTCGAGTGCGCGCCAGTCGTACCAGCTGGACTCGACGCACATGTGGTCGCTCGGATACGGGATCCGCGCCGCCTGCCGCGCGAACATGTAGGCGAGCGGCCAGCGCCCGCCGTTGACACGGCACAGGCGCGCGAGGTCGCCGAGCGCTTCGGCGCGCGAGGGGCGGCTCTCGTGCGCACGAAGGTAGCGGTCCATCACCTCGGCCTGCGGCCGCTCAAGCGCTTCCGCGAGCCGTGCGGCCGAGAGGTGGGCGACGAAGCCCTCCTCGGCCCAACCGTCCATGGCCGCCCGGCGGTCATAGGCTTCGAGGGCCTTCTCCAGCTCACCGGCGTTGCTCAAGCTCTGGGCGAGGTAGAAGACGTAACGGGCGTTGTCAGGCTCCTTGACCAGGCCTTGCTGGAGGGTCTCCGCATCCCGCAGGTACTTCTCCCGCAGGCCTACCCCCCTGCCGCGTGCCCCGCCGCCCACGATGAGGATGTTAATACCTTCGAGAGTCCCGACGGTGGTCCCCGAGCCGCAGTCGAGGTACTCGTGCAGGACGCCGACGTACCGCCACGGCAGCCGCGTTGAGACCAGAGCACGGCGCGTATGGATGCTGGGCCCTTCGTGCAGGGCGACCCTGTAGGCGTCGAGCGTCAGCTCCGGCATGCGGAAGCCGGAACCCACCTCCATGACGTCGTCGGCGTCCATGAAGAGCAGGTAGTCCGCGCCCGCGCGGGCGAGTTCGATCGCCTCGGTGCGGCTCCCGTCAAACCCCTTCCAGGGCCGTTCGTGCAGTTCGCCGGGCAGATCGCTGTAGACGTCGCGGATGACGTCCTGAGTACCGTCGGTCGAACCCGTGTCCAGAATGACCCAGGTGTCGATCAAGGGCCGTACGGATTCGAGACAACGCCGGATCACCGGGGCTTCATCCTTGACGATCATGTTCAGGCAGACCGTTGGCTTCACAGATACCATCCAACTCCGCGATGACGAATGACCGATGCGTGACGGTATCCAGGTGTTTGCGGCCACGCAAAGAGGCTGGCCCGGGCAGTCGTGTTCATCGGCCTGAGCAACCGCGACGGCGGCCTTGTCGGCGGACGCAATTCCGAACAGCCGGCCCAATTACCCGATGACAGCACGAGATTCGCGACATCCGATTCGGCGAACCTCATCTTTGATGCGTACATTCGGGTGGTCTGCAAGCCCCAAGTGCCTGCCACATGGCGACTCATCAGGACCGCCTCGTAACGTCGGCGAAGATGACGGTGATTCGGAAATCAGCCGCATCTACCCGTCCCTCACTATTCGCGAGATGTGACCAAGTGAAACGTAGGCGATTGTGGGCAGGGCTCGCCGGAATGCTGGCGGTTGCCACAGGCGTGACCGTCTGGGCGATTCAGCCCCATCCGACCCTGGCCCAGGATTCCAAGACCACGCCAGCAATCTGGACGAAGAACCAACAGGTCGACGCGCTTATGCAGACCGCTCTTCTGCAACAGCGACAGCTCAACGACTCTGAGGGGGCGGCCAATACCTACGGGCGGCTGCTGAAACTGGACCCTCACAACAAGCTCGCCTGGTACAACCTGGGCTTCATCGCGCAGCAGAAAGGCAAGACGCGCGATGCCCGTGCCGCCTACGACAAGGCTCTGAAGATCGATCCGTCATACACGTCGGCTCTCTTCAGCGAGGCGATGATGCTGAAGTCGAGCGACCCCGACCGGACCATGGAACTCCTGAAGCGTGCCGTTGCCGCCGAACCGGAAGCAGCCGTGATCCACATGCAACTCGGGCTTCTCCTGGCGGAGAAGGGCCGCGCCGGCGAGGCCGGGGACGAGTTCCGGCGTGCCGTCGCGGCCGATCCCTCTCTGCGTTCCCAAGTACCGGAAGATTTCCGGGATTCCGTCAGCCCCTCCCCGACATCGAGCCAAGCAGGGAGCATCAGATGACGTCGACCGCGACGCCCAGGTTTTCTGTCTTCACCCCCAGCCACCGTCCCCGTTTCCTCGATGAGTGCCTGGCGTCCCTGCAGGCGCAGACCTGTTCGGACTGGGAGTGGATCGTCCTGCTCAACAACGGCGCCCGGTGGCGGCCGGAGCGACCCGACGAGAGGGTCCGTCTGGAGGTCGCGGACGACGTCCGCGGCGTCGGAGCGGCGAAGCGCAGGGCCTGTGAACTGGCGCGCGGCGAGATCCTCGTGGAACTCGACCACGACGACCTCCTGGCGAACGCGTGCCTGGCGGAGCTCGGCGAGGCGTTCGACGCGCACCCCGAAGCCGTTTTCGTCTACAGCAACACCGCGCACATCACCGAGGAAGGCGAGCGGGAGGAACTCCGTTTCGACGAGACGTGCGGCTGGGAGTACGAGGAGGTGGACGTCGACGGCCGCAAGCTGCTGCAGGCCATTTCCATGGCGGCGACGCCGCACAACGTTTCGTACATCTGGTACGCGCCCAACCATGTCCGGGCGTTTCGCAAGGAGACCTACGAGGAGGTCGGCGGGTACGACGCCACGCGTACGGTCCTGGACGACCAGGATCTGATGTGCCGTCTCTTCCACGCCGGCGACTTCCACCACATCAACCGCTGCCTGTACCTCCAGCGGATCCATTCCTCGAACACCCAGCTCGACCCGGAGATCAACGCACACATCCAGCGCGAGACAGTCGTCCTGTACGACAAGTACATCGAGGCCAACGCCCTCGCCTGGAGCCAGCGGCGCGGACTGCTCGCGCTGGACCTCGGCGCGGCCCGCCGGAAGCCGCCCGGCTACGTGGGCGTGGACCAGTACCCGGGAAAGGGTGTAGACCTCGTCGCGGCCCTGCCCGGGAAGCTGGACCTGCCCGACGGATCGGTCGGCTTGGTGCGGGCGACCGAGTTCCTGGAGCGCGTGCCCGGGAAGGTGCCGCTGATCAACGAGCTGTACCGGCTGCTGGCGCCCGGCGGCATGCTCCTCACCATGACGCCCAGCTCCGACGGCCGCGGCGCGTACCAGGACCCGTCTCACGTCGCCTTCTACAACGAGAACTCGTTCTGGTACTACACGGACAACGAGTACCGTGCCTTCGTGCCCGACCTCGATGCCCAGTTCCAGATGTCACGGCTGGTCACCTACTTCCCGACCGAGTGGCACTCCCAGAACGACATCTCGTACGTGGTCGCCAACCTCATCGCGATGAAGGAGGGGGCCGCCCGGTGCGGCGGACCGCTGCTGGTCTAGGACCCTGCGCGACGCGGCGCCCGGCGGGGTCAGGTTCCGCCGGGCGCCGCGTCGCGTTCTGGGCCGTTCCGTCTCGGTCGTCGCCCTCCCTCAGGTCGCCAGGCGTCCGCCGGCCGTGCGCGCCGCGGCGGCCAGAGCGGCGAAGGCGGGCGCCTGCAAGGCCGCGGTCAGCTGGTCGTCCCAGCTGGGCAGTGGCGCGAGACCGGCCCGCAGCCAGTTGCCGTGACCGAGTACACCGAACGCCGGACGGGTTGCCGGACGCGGGAACTTCTCCGAGCCGACCGGGCGGATCCGCTCGGGATCGAGGCCACTGAGACGGAAGGTCTCACGCGCCAGACCGCACCAGGTGGTGTGACCGGCCGCCGTGCCGTGGTAAATGCCCGCCGGGGCCCGACCGGCCAAGGCGGCATGGCCGAGGGCCGCCAACTGCCGCGCGAGCGCACGGGACCATGTCGGCTGACCGTGCTGATCGGCCACCACGTCCAAGGTTTCGCGCCGGGCGGCGAGTTCCAGCATGGTGGCCACGAAGTTGGGGCCGTGCGCGCCGTAGAGCCAGGCGGTGCGCACGATGTATCCGGCGCGGGGCAGCAGCTCGACGACCGCCCGCTCCCCTGCCAGTTTGCTCCGTCCGTACGCGTTGACGGGATCCGTCGGTGCGTCTTCCGGGTACGGTCGACGGGAGTCGCCCGGGAACACGTAGTCGGTGGAGATGTGCAGCAGGAGTGCGCCGCTGTCCGCGCAGGCGCGTGCGAGGTGGCGGACGCCCGTGCCGTTCACGGCTGTGGCCGCCGCCTCGGACCGCTCGGCGCCGTCGACGTCCGTCCAGGCGGCGCAGTTGACGACCACCCCGTGACCGGCGACGGCCGCGCGCGCGGCTGCCGGGTCCGTGATGTCGAGCTGGTCACGGCCCAGTCCCGTCACCGCGGCGTCCGGATCGCCGGCGAGCTCGGCCAGCACGTCCTGGCCGAGGAGCCCGTGTGCACCCGTCACCAGCCAGCTCGTGGTCATCGCGGTTCGGCCCTCTCCTTCAGCGGCTCCCACCAGGAACGGTGTGTGCGGTACCAGGCGACCGTGGCGGCCAGACCGTCGGTGAAGGAGACCTGCGGGGCGTAGCCGAGCTGCTCGCGGATCTTGCTGTCGTCCAGCGAGTAGCGCAGGTCGTGGCCTTTGCGGTCGGTCACGTACTCGACCCGGTCCCAGCCCGCGCCGACCGCGTCCAGCAGCAGGCCGGTGAGCTTGTGGTTGCTCAACTCGGTTCCGCCGCCGATGTGGTAGACCTCCCCGGCCCTGCCGCCGTGCAGGACCAGGTCGATGCCCCGGCAGTGGTCGGAGACGTGCAGCCAGTCGCGGAGGTTGCGGCCGTCTCCGTACAGGGGGACCGTCCTCCCGTCGATCAGGTGGGTGATGAAGAGCGGGATGACCTTCTCGGGGAACTGGTACGGCCCGTAGTTGTTGGTGCACCGGGTGACCACCACGTCCAGGCCGTGGGTGCGGTGGTAGGCGAGCGCGAGCAGGTCGGAGCCGGCCTTCGACGCGGAGTACGGGGAGTTCGGCGCCAGTGGCCATCCCTCGGTCCACGAGCCTTCACTGATCGAGCCGTACACCTCGTCGGTGGAGACGTGGAGGAAGCGGCCGACACCGTGCCGGTGCGCGGCGTCCAGCAGCACCTGGGTTCCCATCACATTGGTGCGGACGAACGGGCCGGCCCCCTCGATCGACCGGTCCACATGCGACTCGGCGGCGAAATGCACCACCACGTCCTGCCCCGCCATCACCTGGTCGACGACGTCCGGGTCACAGATGTCGCCCCGGACGAAGGTGTAGCCCGGATGTACCGCCACCGGTGCCAGATTGGCCTCGACCCCCGAGTAGGTGAGTTTGTCGAGGACGGTGATCCGCGCTGACGGATCCGATTCCAGCCGTCGGCGGACGTACTCCGAACCGATGAATCCGGCGCCGCCGGTCACAAGGATGCGCATATTTCTCCGAGTTTTTCTTGCTGCCCGGGGTCCGCAGCACCAAAGCTTCAGACGCCAGGTCGCGGGCGCGGACACAATGCGGACGGTGCCCGCGAGGCCGAAACCTCGGGGGCACCGTCGCTCATTCCCAGGGGAAGCGGAAGCGAATGGCCGGTAGCGCGCTACCGCTCGCGTGGGAGTTACGGGGTGATATCGGCGCAGACCACATAGGCGGTTTGCGTGTTGGAGCCTGGGGGGGTGCTGGGAGGGGCAGCCGAGACGGAAACCTGCCACCCCGTGGGGGTGTCTCCACTACCGAAGGTGAAGGGCCTGCTGGTCTGGACGTTGGCGCTGTTTCCGTTGAATCCGCCGCCGGTGGCGATGTCGCCCGCGTCGCACGTGGCAGTCACCGTCTGGGCGGGCGGGTCGAAGGTGGCGAGCCTGACGTACGTCTTGACGCCGGGACCCTGGTTGCCCTGGTTGCCCTGGTTGCCCTGGTTGCCTTGGTTGCCCTGGTTACCCTGGTTACCCTGGAAGCCCTGCGGACCCCGGTCGCCCTGGAAGCCCTGGTTGCCCTGGTTGCCCTGGAAGCCCTGGTTGCCCTGGTTACCCTGGTTACCCTGGTAGCCCTGCGGACCCCGGTCACCCTCTCACCCCTCCGTGGACACGATGGGCTGGATGCGCTGCTG
>NZ_JBHVST010000073.1:0-57227 GCF_042885015.1 Streptomyces sp. NPDC058086
TGGAAAGAGGCACTGAACCAGTTCTCACTCTTCTTCGAGGACCGGCTCAGCATCCAATGAAACCAGGCGACTTACACAAGATCACTGACACGCCCCGAATCGCCGCACCTCAGCGAGAGCAGCCCCGAGGTTGTTCAGTGCCTTGCCTTCGTTGTGACGGTCGCCGACCTCCCGGAGAAATGCGGCAGCATCGGTGTGGGCGTTGATCGCCTCGTCGAATCGCCGCATCTCTTGTAGGGCGAGTCCGAGGTTGTTCAGCGTCTTGCCTTCGTGGTGGAGGTTTCCGGTCTCGCGGAAGATGGCGGCGGCATCGGTGTGGGCGCTGATCGCCTCGTCCAACCGGCGGACCTCAGTGAGGACGGTCCCGAGGTTGGTCAGCGCGCCACCTTCCTGGTGGCGGTCGTCGGTCTCCCGGAAGACGGCGGCGGCCACAGTGTGGGCGCTGATCGCCTCGTCGAACCGGCGGACCTGTTGCAGGGCGAGTCCGAGGTTGTTCAGTGCCATGCCTTCGTGGTGGAGGTTTCCGGTCCTCCGCCACATGAGGGCGGCCACAGTGTGGGCGTTGATCGCCTCGTCGAACCGGCGGACCTCAGTGAGGACGGTCCCGAGGTTGTCCAGTGCGATGGCTTGGCTGTGGAGGTCGCGGGTTTCTATGTATAGGGCCACAGCCTCGGTGTGGGCGTTGATCGCCTCGTCGAACCGGCGGACCGCATGCAGGGCGGCCCCGAGGCTGGTCAGTGCCATGCCTTCGCGGTGGCGGTCGCCGGTCTCCCGGCAGACGCCAACGGCCTCGGCGGTGAGGCTGATCCAGTCGTCGAAGTGCCGCTGCCAGCTGAGGAACTGACCCAGGGCGAAGAAGAGATTGGTGCCGGCGGGGTGGCGGCGTGCGGGAGGCGCGGCGGCGGCGGCGACCAGGTTGAGGCGCTCCATCTCCAGCCATTGCAGTGCCTGGTCGCGGCCGGTGAACAGATCGGAGCGGGGTAGCCCCGCACGGGTTTCCATGTAGGTGCTGGCCGCTTCTGCGGTGGCAAGGTAGTGATCGAGTAGCCGTACGACCGCGGTGTCCCGGCCGTCCTCGTCACTGTGAGCGGGGGCCAGGGCATCGGCGAAGAGGCGGATGAGGTCGTGCATCGCCCACCGGTCACCCTGCCCTGCCGGGCGCATCCCCGCGCTGGCGGTGGCACCGTTCAGGAGGTGGGCGCGAGCCAGGCCGGCCAGCAGCCGCCTGGTCTGGAGTGGGGTTTGGCCGAGCAGGGCGGCGGCCGCGGTGGTGGAGATGTCTGTGCCCGGGGCTGCAGCCAGCAGCCGGAAGGTACGGAGCTGCGGGCCGGTCAGGTGCCGGTAGGACAGCTCGAACGAGGCCCGCACAGCCAGCGGGCGTCCTTCGTCATCGTCAGCCTCGTACTCCATCGCGTCCAGCCGGGTGCGCTCGTCCTCCAGCTCTGCGGCCTGGGCAGCAAGCGGCCGGTCCGGCTCGTCCCGCAGCAGCGCGCCGATGATCCGCAGCGCCAGCGGCAGGTACCCGCACAGTTCCACAAGCCGCAGCGCGTCAGCCGGCTGGGCAGTGGCGCGTCCATCATCCTCGCTCCCGGCGCGCAGTGTCCGGTCGAGGAGGTCGACGGCATCGTCAGGGGTCAGGGGATTGAGGTCGACGCGTTGGGCGGGAAGGACGGAAAGGGTGTGGCGCGAGGTGACCAGGGCCCGGTGAGGTGGACCTGGCAGCAGCGCGGCGATCTGGCCGGGGTTGCGGACGTTGTCCAGTACCGCCAGCAGCGGGCGCCCCTGCACGGCCAGGGCATCAAGCATCACGCGCCAGGCGTCCACCTTTCTCTCAACGGTGTCGGGCAGGTCCTTGGCCTTGACCCCCAGCGTGCGCAGGAACCGGTCGGCAGTTTCTCCTGCCCCGATGGGATCGTGGCCGTAGCCGCGCAGGTCGGCGAAGAGGATCCCGCCGGGGAACCACCCCCGGGCGTGGGCCTGATGGGCGGCCTGGAGGGCGAGTGCGGTCTTACCGACCCCGCCCATCCCCGCAACCGCTGAGACCACCACCGCCGCCGCTTCTCCGGCCCGTCCATCCCCGGGCTCCAGCCACCCCAACACCTTCTCGAGCTCCGCTGCACGGCCGGTGAACCCGGCCGGGGCCGGCGGTAGCGTCACCGGACCCCCAGGCGGCGCGGTCGTGCCGCTTCCGGTGCGGGGCCTGCCCCGGGAGGCATTCCTGTCCTGGCGGGCGTGCAGCAGGAGTTGCTGCCACCAGGCGGGCTTCCGCTCCGTATAGCCGCCGCCTGATGCCTTCGCTTTGGCCTGCAGGAAAGTGACCAGGGCCAGGAAGTAGCGGGTGTGGGCTTCGCCCGGCACGGCGGGCCCGGTCAGCCAGCCACTGATGGTCGAGTCAGCGATCGAGATGGGCGGGCTCTGATTCTGGCCCAGGTGGACCAGCTTCTGAAGCGTCGGACGGCCTGCCGCCTCGTACACCGTCGCCAGTTCTGCCCGGAACCGATCCGCATGCTCCCCCACCAGCGCCCCCGGTGACTTCCGGACCGCGAGCTATGTGGAAAAGCCGCGATATCCCAGGCTGACCAGGGTAGTTACCGCCATACCTCCCGGCAGCTACTTCGCCGGAAATACCCCGGAAGCTGCCCCATGGCGCCACCGCCCGGCCGCACCCCGCAGCCGGCACCTCCCCAGGAGACCGCCATGGCCACCACAACACCCCGCACCCGCACCCGCCGTATCGTCCTCGCGCTTCTGCGCGACCTCACGCTCGCTGCCGCTTCCGGCGGAGCCGGAGCCCTCATCACCTGGCTCCTCCAGCACTGACTTTCTGCGAGAAGCCATTCGGGGGGCTCAGTGTGACGCCGCCCCGAACGGCTCCCTCACCAGTCCGACCGCCAAAACCACCACTCGGAATCGAAGATGCCCAGACCAGCCGCCCGCCTTCTGCGCGGCTCGGGCTTCCTCCTGTTTCCGAAGCTCCCGCTCGGCCTGCTCCTGCTGGTAGCCCGACCCGAGATGGCTGCCGCGCTCCGGCGAAGCGGTGCTCTGGTGCAGGCACATCGAATCGCCACCAGCACGCAACTGCCGCGCGCAGCGCCCTGGCCCGGTCTGCGAGGCGGTCCGCACAGCGAAGCGGCGCGCTCGCGGTGGCTCACCGCGTGCTGTACGAGCTGCCCGTCCATGAAGCCTGGTGGACAGCGGCCCGCGCCGCCCACGGCGAGGCGGCCGGCACCCGAGCCCTGATCGAGGTGCTGCTGCTGGGCCGCCACATGGAGCACGAACACGTCGTCGCCGGGCTCGCCGCAGCCCATCGGGCCGGCGCCCTGACTGCGGACGCGGTCGCGCTGGAGGCCCGCAAGGCCGCCGAAGGCGAGAGCTTCACCGAGCCCGCGAAGCCCATTCAGACCCGACCCGTCCAGCCGCAGGACGAGACCGGCGGCACGGTCACCTTCCTGTCCGACTGGAAGCTGTCTCACCTCCCGCCCGACAACCGGCCGCTGCCGTCGGTGGCCCACTACGACCAGCTCCTGAAACGGCACGGCCGCACGGCCGGCGAGAAAGAGGGATCATGACACGCAAGCGCGGACTGACCGAAGAAGCCGCTACCGCCTCGATCGACCAGGCATGCCGGATGCTGAGACTGCCCTCCATCCGCCAGCAGTTCGCCGACCTCGCCGAAGGCGCCGCACGCGACCAGATGTCCTATCGAGCCTTCCTCGCCGAACTGCTGATGACCGAGTGCGACGACCGGGCCCGCCGACGCTCCGAACGCCGGATCAAGGCCGCCTCCTTCCCACGCGACAAGAGCCTGCGGGCGTTCGACTTCGACGCCAACCCCAATATCGACCCGGCCACCGTCAACACCCTCGCCACCTGCGAATGGGTCAAGAAGGGGGAACCTCTCTGCCTGATCGGCGACTCCGGCACCGGCAAGTCCCACCTGCTGATAGCCCTGGGCACCGAGGCCGCAATGCACGGCTTCCGCGCCCGCTACGTGCTGGCCACCAAACTCGTCAACGAGCTGGTCGAAGCCGCAGACGAGAAGCAGCTGTCCAAGACGATCGCCCGCTACGGCCGTGTCGATCTTTTGTGCATTGACGGACTCGGCTACATGGAACTGGACCGCAGGGGCGCTGAGCTGCTGTTTCAGGTTCTGACCGAGCGTGAGGAGAAGAACAGTGTCGCGATCGCTTCGAACGAGAGTTTCAGTGGCTGGACGAAGACGTTCACCGACCCCCGGCTCTGCGCGGCCATCGTCGACCGGCTGACCTTCAACGGCGCCATCATCCAGACCGGTACCGAGTCCTACCGCCTGGCTCACACCAAGGCCCAAACCGAACGAGCCCAGGTCAGCTGACCGCGCGCCACACGAGAGGGAGCGCCCGACAACCAGCCCAGCGAGAGCCGGAATAGCCAATGCTACGGATGCTCGGTTGCCGCTGGCAGGTTGTGCCATGCATGTCCGCAGGCGCCTTTGCAGTACGTCTCGCGGCGGCGAGTGTCAGCAACGGCGAACACGGAAACGAGGACGCGGAACGCCTTGACGTGTTCGGCGGAGGGGAGGCCCGCGAACCCGTAGCGGGGCGGGTCCATGCAGATCATTACCGAAGGGTTAGCCGTGGGCTTCACACCGGACCGCGCCACCCCCGCACGGCCGTCCGCAGCTGTAATGTGCGCCTGCATCGCATAGCCAGCGACTTCCTGCAGAACCTCCTGCTGGCGTGTCGGGGCGAGGCCGGAGAACCAGCCCACACCATCGTCCAACATGCGCAGCCCCTGGGCGATCTCGTTGACGACCCGCTCGGTCTCGCGCCGGAAGGTGCGGCCGTCGTCGCTGCTCGGTACGGTCATCGCTTGATGATTTCACGACGCCGGTTCCGGGCGAGGGCCGGTATCCGCACCCGAGACAGCGCGGGCGGGAACCGGGAACAGTCCGCTTCCGCGATCTGGCAGTGCCGCAGGACTCCCACTTCGCGGCTCGCCATGCGCCCCGCAGCACTTGAGTGACATCAAAAGTCGCTGACATCGATCACGAGGCCGGCCGCCAAACGACTCCCGAAGTCACGCCGAAACGACTCCCGAAGAAGCCGACACAGCCACACCGTGGGCCGCGACCACCGCCCCGCCTACGACCTCCAGCACTCCGAACCCTTCGCGCTGGCGCTGCGAGCCGCCAAGAACAGCCTCGACCCGCACCACATCCCCAACCCGGGTGTTCTGCCCGGCTGACAGGCCGGCACGCGGAAAGCGAGCGCCCCGACGCCTGATCAGGCGGAGGCGAAAGCCTCCTCGGGGACATCGTCGAGGACGAATCCGTTGTCGAGCCGGACGCGGACCGTGACGCGGAGCATCCGTCGCTGGTAGGCGACCCACTGCTCTTCCAAGGCCCCCACCTGCTCCTCCAGTTGCTTTCTGCTCGCCGACGGCATCTGGTGGCCGAAGTCGTCGAGGAGCGACTTGAGGCGCAGGTACTCACGGACCTCGTGGCTCTGCTGCCGGTGATGCTCGTCCACACGCTCGACGGTGCCCTCGATGCCTGCTGCCAGGGCCAGAGAGGCGGCGAAGGCACCCGTCTCCTCCGGGGGCTCCCCGGCTGGGGTCACCAACCCGGCCAACCGGAGATCCGCCGCCAGTCGCACCCGTTGGCCCACATTCAGCGTCATCAATCCTTCGTCTTCCTCGTCGGTCACCGGCGATCCGGTACACGTGGGGCGGGAGTCGGCTTACGCAGCCCCACCAGCGCGGGCTCTCGCGGCCGCACACTGGCGTCAACAAGCGTCCGCCTCTTCATCGGCGATGCCTTCGGTTGGTGCAGCACCAGGCCGCTGGCCTGCGTTTTGCGTACCTCCCGCGCTGAACGCACGAAGCAGTACAGCAGCATGCAGCTGACTAGTCACACCGGCCCGGTCGTGCAAGCTCTCCTATAGTCGTCTCCAGAGCGTCCAGGGCCGGCGCGAAATGCGGATGCTCAGCCCCATAGCCGACCAAACAGCCCGATGCGTCGAGGAATGCCCGTAGGTCCGTCAGAGAATCGACGCGTGGCCTGGATGATCCTGGTGGTGTGCACGCTCGCAGGCGCAACCGCGCTGACATGGATCGAGTTCAAACTGCGTCGCCAGCTGGACAACGACCGCCAGAAGGTCCGAGTGGACAGGCTGTTGTGGCTGGACAGGTTGTCGGTGACGATCCAGATCTCCCCGTGCTGGTTGGCGTCCTCGATCTGTTGCAGGAACTGTTGGTGGAAGACGCTGTCGCGGGAGGGCGCGGTCGTGGTCAGGGCCGGCGGGTCGCAGGCCGCCGTAGGCCCAGGCCTTTTCTGGTCCGCGGCTGTAGTCGAGTTCCGCTTTGATCCGGTGCCCGTCGGGTGACCAGGCGGGTGCGGGCGGGAAGGTCCGAGGGATCACCGGCCCCAGCCCGTCGCGCAGATCACCGTCGCGTCGTCGGGCGGATGGGTGTAGAGGCCGATGATCCTTGTCCTTTTGGGACGAAGTCCGGGTCTTTCGATCGCATCCAGGACCGAGGGCGGCGCCAGCGCACACCCTCGGCGAGCAGGATACGTCTGACGCCGCCGAAGGCCTCGATGCGGCACTCGCCGCCGCGGTTACCGCGCTCCACGAGCACGGCTCACAGGAGGCCTACGCGGCGCTCCACCAGCAGATTCCCGAGCTCGGGCCCTCCTTCTTCACCAAGTTCCTGTACTTCACCGGCAAGACACTGCCGCCCGCGCACGGCCCGGAACCACTCATCCTCGACCGTGTCCTGTCCCTACGCCTACGATCGCTCGCCGTGACCGTCGGCCGGGAGACCGGCCACGACCCCGACGGCTCGGTCGCGGCCTGGGTGTGGGCCGACTGGAACTGGTCACCCCACCGCTACGGCATCTATCTTTCCTTCATGCACGCCGCCGCCCGCCAAGTGGCCGGCACCGACAGCTGGCCATCCGATGCGGCCCCCGACCTACTCGAATGCGCACTGTTCAACTCCGCATGGGAGCACTCCAGCTGACGACCCACCAAATGGTCTGGGTGGCTCTGTCTACGAAAGGGGACGAACCGGTCGCGTCCGCCACGCGGCCAGCCGCCGGATACAACGGCCGGACCAACCGCCAAGCTGACTTGATCCACAGGTATTGACTATTCCTCGGTCGCTGGATGGTGCCACGTGACGGGTATTCGCAGCGAGTTGACGGCATGAACGGACACCCCACGAACAACCCACTCCAGCTACGGCCACCGGCCTGAGCTGTTGAAACCCAATCTCGATGCCGCTCCAGGTGGCGGTGGTGCCAGCCCCAGCTGGCAGGCATAGGCGGCTACTCCTCCTCCTCTTCCTCCTCCTCGCCTCCACCGCCGGCACCGCTGAATGCGGACAGGAGGCGGCTCAGCCGCCAGCTGCTCGCGTCGTCGCCGCGCGCGCCTCGTTCGGCGTCGGTTCCGTCCAACGCCTGCTGGACCTGCCGTGTGACAGGGTGCTCCGCGCCGAGGAGCTCTTCGAGGGTGCGCAGTTCATCAGCCAGTCGGGCTCGCCCGGCCTGGGTGCCGTCGACCACGTAGTCGCCCACCGCGATGAGGACGCGGGAGCTGACAGTCTCCGGGTGGGCGGGACCTAGCACGCGCTCCTGCATGCGGTGGATCCGCCGGAACGAGGGGAGGCCGGCTTCGATGCCGTCTGTCTCGCTGATCGCCAGGGCCAGGTTCAGCTCCGTCCGCAGGCTGTCCGGGGCGTCGGGTCCCAGCGCGTCGGACTGCGTGTGCAGGATGCGCTCGAAGACGGGACGGGCCGCGGCCGGGTCGCCGAGGTGCTGCCTGGCGATCGCCAGGTTGTGGTGGAGGGTCAGGACAAGCGGGTGGGCGTCACCCAGGGACTGCGTCGCGGTCCTGAGGAGTGTCGTCCACAGCTCCTGGGCCGTCTGTGGCTCAGCGATGGCGAGGGTGATGGCGTGCACGTTGCCCGCGTGCAGGGTGAGGGGGTGGTCCGGGCCCAGTACGCGGATGGCGTCCGCGTGGGCGGTCGCCGCCATGCTGCGTGCTTCGTCGCGGCCACCGGCGTACGCGCAGCCGGCTTCGGTCGTCCTGAGCCTGAGCGTCAGGGCGTGCTCGTCGCCGAAGGCCTCGGCGAAGGCGTCGCGGAGTTCGGGCAGTGCGCGCTGTGCCTCAACGATGCGTCCGGCGTTGAGGTCGGCGCGGACGATGCTGTGCCGGGCCGTCAGCGCGACGGGGTGGCGTTCGCCGAACTCCCGTTCCAGGTCGGGCAGGAGGCTGCGGATCCGGGTGGCCGATTCGGCCGCGTCCGTGTCGAGGCGTGCTCGTGCCAGGCGGGCCAGCAGGGCCGTTCGGCCGTTCGCCTGCCTGTCGCTGATCTCCCGGTACAGCCGCAGGGCCGCTTGCCGGTCGCCGCAACGTGCGGTCCAGTGCGCGAGCCGGAGCTCGGCCAGGTGGGTGAGCGCGTGGCCAGGGCCCACGACGGCGATGCATGCGCGCAGGATCTCCTCGGTCTTCGCCCGCGCCACACGCGGGTGGCCTGCCTCGCCTGCCCAGTAGGCGGCGATGTGGCGGCCAGGCCCACCGCGGAGCCCGGCACCCGGGGACTACACGATGAGCGGCCTGGTCCTCGACCTTCTGGCCTCCGACGCCCCGCAGTGGGTCGTGGCATTCGTCATCGTCCTGGCCGCTCTCGTGCTCCTGACCGGCGCGGCGGCCAAGCTGATCCGAGCAGCGCATCCGGGGAAGGCCGCCGACGCGGTCAAGATGCAGAAGAACCGTATCGAGCACCGCCAGTGGAACGCTAACCGCCGCGACCGCAGGCGGCTGGAGAGAGCCGCTCGCAGGACAGAACGGCGAGCCGAGCGCCGACTGCGCCGCAGCGCGCGTGCAGACGCGGAGACGACGACTCCGCCCACCGGCCCCGGTTGGACAGCGGTCTGCAGGGTCCCGCCCGGCACGAACCGGCATTCTCCACCAGCGGGCTGACAGACAGTCATGCGTGAGGCTGACGAACCCAGCGGCCCTGGCGCTCCGGGGCGGAGACCGGCAGCACGACCCCTGCCGTCGCGCTCACAGCGGCGGGCACAGCCAAAGTGACGGCCACTGGCAACACTCTTCCCCTGAGGCGATGACCAACGAGTTCTACGCCACCGCCAGCCGGGACAACTTGGAGATGGCTGGCCGGCGCGGCGAGCTGAATCCCGTCAGCCGGCAGCGCATCGCCGCGATCGCCAAAGGCGTTCCCGGGCTACTACGAGCTCGGGCAGGCAGCTGCCGCAGGTCGTCAGGAGCGGGAGCCGAATATGGCGGCCGGCCCGCTCTGCGAGCGTGGGGTCTTCTCTCCCACCTTTTTCGCCTCGATGGTGCGCGGGTCGACGGCTTCGCCGGGGGCGCCTTCGCGGTACAGGCCGCTGGGAAGGCTGTCGCGGTCGTGCGGGAGGAGGAAGAAGACGCGGCGCTTGTACAGGCCGCTGTCGGGGTCGGGTTCGGCCTGGTCGTCGAGGAGGGCGTAGCCGACCATGCGGCCGTCGCGTGCGTAGGGGGGCTTGGTGTTGCGGCGGCGGGTCTTGTCGAGGGCCTGGCGGACGTAGTCGAAGTTTTCGGGGTCTTCCAGCCACACGACGTGTTCTTCGTGTGTGAGATCGCCCTCGGTCAGTAGCGAGCTCATGGCTGCTGGCCCTCCTTCGTCTGCGGGGCCGGACGGCGGCCCGCCTCGTGGTGTGGTGAGCCGCCCGCTGCTGGACATGGCCCTGCGGCTCCATGGTAAGTCGAGCGGATGCGGGTGGGTAGGGACTGCTGGGCCTGCTGGTGGCCGGGGCTGGTGTGCGGCAGTTCGCCAAAGGGGCGTGGGAGTTGGTTCATGACGGGGTGTCCAGCAGGGCGAGGCCGGGGTAGTACTTGCGGCCGTTGGATTTGATCATGTCGGTGGGTGAGGCGAGGCCGACTTCCTGCCTGACGCGGGTGGCGAAGGCGCGGGTGCCGGCGGGGCGGATGCCTTCGCCGGCGCTGCACCAGGACGCGTAGGCGGTGTAGAGCAGTCCCTGTTCGACGCGCAGGTCGGGCCGGGCCTGGATGTCGCGGGTGCAGCATTCGGTGAGGAAGCGGCCAATGTGGTCCTCGGTGTTGGCGTACGCGCTGGTGGCGATACGGACGCGGTCGGGGCCCTCGAGGCTGTCCCGGGTGGTGAGGTAGCGGCGAGCGCCCTCAATGAGCCACTGCAGGATGCCGGGGCCCTCGTCACGGACGAGTTCGAGCGCCAGGTTGTCGATCTTGCGGTGGTCGGGGACGGTCCGCTCGAAAGGCAGCAGCCGGATGCGGCGCCAGAACGCGAAGCCCCCGTTGCTCACCTCGGGACGGTGGTTGCCCAGCAGCCACAGGTGATGGGTGGGCGCGAAGGAGAAGTAGTCCTGCCGCATCCGACGGGCCTTGATTTTCTCTCCGCCGGTCAGGAGCTTGACCCGCGCTTCGTCGAACTTGTCGTTGGGCTTGAGCTCGCTGCAGACGATGAGCCGCCGGCCGTGGAGTTCGGTGAGTTCGGTGGAGTGCTCGGAGAACGCGCCGCGGTCCATGAGGAAGCCGGGCGGGGCCGCGTCGGCGTAGTCGCCCAGGATCTGGATCATGACGTCGAGCAGGACGCTCTTGCCGTTCTTGCCGTGGCCGTGGAGGAAGGGCAGGACCTGGGCGCCGACGTCGCCGGTGATGGAGTAGCCGAGCAGCAGGTGCAGGAAGCCGATCATTTCCTGGCCTTCGGCGTCGTCGCCGAAGGTGTCGTGCAGGAAGCGGTGCCAGCGCGGGGTCTCGGTCTGTTGGGGGGCGACGCTGGTGGCCCGGGAGTGGAAGTCGCGGGTGGGGTCGGGCTTGCGCAGCAGCCCGGTGTTCAGGTCGACGACGCCGGCAGGGGTGCACAGGGCATAGGGGTCGCCGTCGAGGGTGTCGGGGTCGACGGACAGGTCCGGGGAGGCCTTGGCCTGGGTGAGGAGGGCCTTCATGCCGGTGGTCGACAGGGTGCGCTTCTTGTGGTGGTGGAGATCGCGGTCGCTGAAGAGTCCACGGGGGTCAGTGTCAGGCATGTCCTCGGCCATCTCGCCGGCGGCCCACAGGGCGGCCTTCTCGCCGCCGGTGCGCTTCCAGCGGTAGCCGTCCCAGGAGAACCAGCCCAGGCCTTCGACGTGGCGGAACTGATCGCGGTAGAGCTTGACGAACAGCTTGGCGTTGCCGCGGTCGGTGAGCGTTCCGGGCAGCGGGGCCGACAGCGCCCAGGACGGCGTGGCGAGGGGGGAGGTGTGGGCCTGGGCGGGCAGGGCGGCTGACTGCTGGCCTGTCTGTTCGAGGTCCAGCATCTGCTGGGCAGCGGCGGTGGCGTCGAAGCGCGGCGTCTCGGCGCTGCTCATGAACGTCCTTCGAGGTGGAGCGGGCGGGCGGACCCGGCTGCGAGGGCGTCGTCGATGATGCGTTCGTTGCGGGCACTCTGCCAGGGACGCGCGGTCTCGGCGGCCTCGCGCAGCAGGGCGCGCGCGGTGTGTTCGTCGAGGTGCCCGGCGGCCGCCAGTCCTCCGGCCGTGTAGGCGGCCTTGTTGAGCTTCTCGGTGAAGGCGGCGCCCTCCGGGGTTGCCGCGCACTTGGCGACCTCCTGCAGCAGCGGGTCCAGGACGCGGTGCGCGCGCACAGGGGTCCGGGGACGGCGGATTCGGGGAACCACGGGTCGGGAGGAAGTCAGCGGCCGCTGGATTGTGTGCCCGGTCCGCACGAGTTCTTCGCCTAGCCATTCGGGCAGCGGCGCAGGCAAGTGGGACGGTCCTTCCCGCAGGTAAGTGCCTTGAGTGGTGCGGGTGGTGGGGGCGACGATGTAACCGCCGTCGGCCCGGAGATCGACCTGCCAGGCCAGCGCGGTCTTCGTGCTGGATCCGGTCGAGGAGCGGAATCGGGTGGCCGGGTGGGGGTTTAGGTACCAGACGTGCAGGCCGCCGGATGGGGTGCGCACGCGCAGGGTGCTCTCGTCCTCCGCCGGGCTGGGCTGGCCGCGCAGTGCTGCCAGCAGGGCCAGGGTGTCGAAGCCGGAGGCCAGGCCCTGCAGGTTCACGGAGTCGTGGATGGGGATGCCGGGCAGGAGCCGGCTGCGGTCAGGGACCGGCGCGGAGTGCGCGTCGATGTCGATGACGATCAGGTCGGCTCCGCCGCACGCCACGCCGACGCCCCAGGAAGGCTGATCGGACCACCAGGCGTCGATGCGCGTCGTGCTGGTCGTCGCGGCGTGGAATCCGTGGCATGGGCGGCCGGCGGGAATGCAGGCGCACCCGGCCGGAGAGTGGTGCTTGTCCTTGCAGGCCGGGCAGTTGGCGGCGGGCGTCTTACGTCCGGGCGCAAGGGGGTGGACCGGCCAGCCCTGTTCGGCACACCAGCGGGCCACAGCGTGGGATGTGGCGGTCCGCGCACCAGCTGCGGGCGCTCTCATCACGTCGGGGCCGGGCACGAATCTGTCCTTCGGCGAGGGTCTTGTCCCTCGGTCCCTGACAGGCCCGGCCCGGGCGGGCCGCGTGCTGGCGGGAGGGACCAAAGGGACTGTAGGGACTGGCTTTCGGAAGAGAGTGTAGGACCTCCGGCCGCGGAGAGGCCGCAGCTCCCCGGCGTGGCGCTGTATCGGTTTTCGGGTCCCTACGGTCCCTTGAGTCTCTTGAGGTCGGGCAATACACGCACATGGTGCCCAGAATGCCCTTATTGCGAGTGCCTGGAGGGGGCGTAATTCGTCCCGGGGGGGGGGGGCAGCCCGGGACAGGCAGCCGCGACTCAGGGACTCAACGGACAACGACGGACGGGACGATTCGCCGAAGCGTGCACAGTGCTCATCTACCGGCATTCCGTCCTTACAACTGCTGCCCTCCGGGCAGAGCCTGAGCCTGGCAGCAAGGGTCTGACCCCTCGGCTCGGTCCCTGCACATTTACGCAGGTCAAGAGCAGAGTCCACCACCCGGCAGGGACTGTAGGGACCGAGAACTCCAATTATGAGCCACCTACGTATACGTACCTCAACAGATACGCCCGCGCGTACACGCACACATGACTTGTTCATAACTCCCAACTAGAGTCCCTTGGGTCCCTTAGGGGCGGCACTTGCCCCTGTGACCTGCACTTTTACGAGGGACCGATTGGCAGGGACTGAACGTGTAGAGACCCTGCTCACCAGGTGCGGGTCGTAGCTGCGCCCGGCGTAGCGGTGGGCCGGCACGGCTCTGCCTGCACCATTGCGACCGGGGCCGGCTTCCGGGAGCTGATGCCGCTCTGGCGGCGCCGGACCCGGCACGGTCGGGTGCTGTCGCTGGACGCCGACCTCGGCGGGCTGTCGCTGTACGACCTGGTCGCCGCCGACATCGACCTGCTCACCCACAGCACGGCGGGCGGCGGGGTGTTCGCGGACGAGCGGCTCAATGCCGTCCTGCGCGGATTCAACTCGACCGAGCGTGTGGTCGTCTTCGCCTACGCCGAGAACGACGGGACCACGTGGTCGGAAGCCGCCGCCGGTGCCACCGACCCGGAGGCCTTCGGAGAGAGGGTGCGCCGCAAGGTCAAACGGATCGCCGCCGAGCAGCGCCGCTGCCGTAACCTCCTGCAGACCGCGCCACTCGCATCCTGACCGACCGTCGAATCCCGGGCTCCCCCACCGGTAGGCGGATTGCGGGCCTATCGCAGGTTCCTGGCGGGAAGTGCTTGCCATCCCTCACCGGTGAGGCCCCTTCGGCCGCCGCCTCGGCACGCTCGTCTTCGCCGGCCTCGCCTACCTGGCGCACCGCCACCCGGCCCTGCGTGATCCGCTGCTGGTGGGCCTGACCGGCGTAGCGGTACTGACCGCCCTCGTCACGCCGATCGCCGCGCGGTGACGCGCGGATGCCGGGGTGGTCGATCCGTGATCGTGCTCCGCCGTGCCCTGGAGTCGGTGCCGTCGTCGGCCGCAAGGCTCCTGGGCCCGACGACTACAAACGATTGATCGCCTACACCCCCACAGGGGACGTGACCATCGAGTCTTCGCAACGACTGGGGCAGCATCGCTGGGCCGTGGAGCGGACAGAGTCCTGGCGGGCAGGATGTCGCCGCCTGCACCGCCGCTACGAACGCAAGCCCTAGCACTTTCTTCCAGCCCCCCAACAAGCCGATCCTGGCGGGCTGGCCCCCTGGTACCTGGTGGTATTCCTGGACTACCCCACGGACGTGCCGACGGAGGTCGAGGACTATCTCGCCAAGCAGCGGGGCATCCCGGACCGGCGTACCCCGAGCCGTCGCTCAGGCTCGCACGGACTACGGGCGGCGCCTGGCCACAACAAGCAGGTTCGGGCGCGGCCGGTCGACTGTCACGAGCCGAGGCTGACCTGAGCTCCGGCGTTTGTGATCTCAGCGACGATCAGCCGCTGCCGGCCATGCCCGAACAAGACCGTGGGGAACTGCGACTGGTTGCTTCCGCTGAACTCCCACCCCGCTCGGTGGCCGGGCAGCCCGGCGAGCAGGTCGAACTCCGGCTGCTCGAACCGCCTGGCAGAACGGCAACCCGTACATGGGGCCGTCGTTGCTTCTGGGACGCGGCAGCGGCTTCACAGTGAGGGCGAGGCGGCGTCGGACGCTGCGCAGCCACCGGCCCAGGGCCGAACGCCGGCCGTCCTCTCCTGGTCCCGGCGGCGGGAACGGGGGAAGCGGTGGCGTGGCCCTGCCATCCCCGATCATCACCACTGGCTTCCCGCTTCTAACCCAGGGCGGGATAGTCGCCAGCGGCGAGGTCCGCGATCAGGCTCGGGTGGGTGGGCTCCCAGCCGAACCGCCTCTGGGTCAGTGCACTCGAGGATGGCATGTCGAGCGCGAACAAGCGGCCTATGAGGCCGAAGCTACCAGGCGATACCGACTCGACCGGCACCGCGAGCACGCCGCCGATAGCCTCGGCCAGCGACCGCATTGTGTCGCCCTCGTCGGCTACCGCGTGTAGGACCGTGCCGGGTGCAGCGTCCTCGAGTGCGATGCGGAACAGCCGGGCGGCGTCGAGCCGGTTGACCGCTGGCCAGCGCTGCGTGCCATCGCCGACGTACGCTGACACGCCCGTTTTCTGCGCGGCGGCGATGAGCACCGAGCAGAAGCCGTATTGCGACGCGCGCTGATGCACGGAGCGCGGCAGCCGTACGACAGAGGAGCGGACGCCCTGGTCGGCCAAGGCCAGCACCATCTGTGAATTGAGGCCGCGGCCACCGACGGGACCGTTGGTGGTGTCGGGGTCCTCCTCGGTGGAGGTGTGGCCCGGCACCATCGGCGTGAGGCCGGCATGCACGAACGGCTTGCCGCTGCCTGCGAGTGCGGCCGCGAAGGTCTGCAGGGCTTGTGTCTCCGCGTCGATGCACGGCCCCAAGTTGCTCCAGTCGTTCCCAAAGGCCAGGTTGATGACGCCTTCTGCCTGGGCGACGCCAGCACGGAGGCTGTCCAGGTCGGTGAGGTCGCCACGGAGCGGCGTCCCGCCCGCGACGGAAACGGCCGCGGCTGCGGCATCGGAACGGACGAGGCCGAGGACCTCGTGACCAGCAGCGATGAGTTCGGGAACTACGACTGAGCCGATGCTGCCGCTGGCTCCTGTAACGAACACGCGCATGGGAGGCTCCAGATGACTGCTGCGACGCTGCGTCGCAGGAAAGGAACTGACGGCCGAGCCGCTCGGGTCGGCAACGCTCACCTCTGAAATTCCCCCGACGAGGCGACAGCATCTCATCGACCCCACTCAGCATTCTAACAATGCATACATGCCGTTATGCTGCATTGCGCGCTGTACAGGTGCTGCTCCGATGTGCATAGGCCCACTGCCAACGTGCTGCCCTATAACAGTAGGAACCCCAGGTGGTTCGGGGAAAACGGGTACATTCGGAATGACGTGTGGCGGTAGTGGCCGACCATGCGCGTGGAGATAGAGAACGCTGCAGCTGGCTTCTCAGCTGCGAAGGTCTCCTTGCCGGACTCGTTTACCCGCTGGCTCGAGGGGATCATTACCTCGTCGGCAGTCCCCAGCCGCTACGACGATTTAGCGCGCATTTCCGCAGAACGAGAATCCACCTCACCAAAGAAATCGAACCATTCAGATGGGACCAGGGAAGATGAATGACGTCAAGCCGTCTTCCGAGGATCTGGCGATCCTTGAGCAGCTGAACAATGACTACGTCCAGTCGGATCAGCACAACGACGTCAAGCGCATCAGTGAGTTCCTCGCCGAGGACTTTATCGTGCAGACTCCGGGCGTCACGCGGAACCGTGCCGAGTTCTTGGAGTACATAGCTAAGCCACGTCCTTTCAAGGATCTTTCGGTACATGACGTCAAGATCCGAATCCTCAGACCGTGTTTGAGATCTTGCGTGCCGAGCGGTCAGGATGATCGTTGAGTCTGATGTGGCTGGTGGGGGCTATCCGTCGGATCTGACGGATGAACAGTGGGAGTTGGTCGAGCCGTTGCTTCCGCCTGCGCGGGTGGGGCCGAAGGGCGGGCGGCGGGAGGAGCATTCGCGACGGCGGATCATCGATGCGATCTTCTACGTGGTGCGGACTGGGTGCGCCTGGCGGCAGTTGCCGAAGGACTTCGCTCCCTGGCCCACGGTGTACTGGTACTTCTCGTGGTGGCACGACGACGGCACGGTCGGACGGATCCATGACGCTCTGCGCAATCAGGTTCGTGAGGCCGACGGCCGCGCCGCCGAGCCGAGCGCCGGGCTGATCGACTCGCAGTCGATCCGTACCGCCGACACCGTCCCGGCCGCTACCAGGTGATTCGACGCAGGCAAGAAGGTGAAGGGCCGCAAGCGGTTCATCGTCACCGACACCCTCGGCCTGCTCCTGGCGGTCCACGTTGTGGCGGCGAACGTCCAGGACCGCGATGGTGCCAGGCACCCGCTGTTGTGGACTCGCCTCGACCACCCCGGCGTCCGGAAGATCTGGGCTGACCAGGGCTTCGCCGGCCGCCTGGTCGACTGGACCGCGCACACTCTCGGCCGCGAGTTGGAGATCGTCCGGAAGGACCCCGATCAGCGCGGTTTCCAGGTCCAGTCGAAGCGGTGGGCGGTGGAGCGCACCTTCTCGTGGCTCACCGCCCACCGACGTCTGGCCCGGGATTACGAGACCAGCCCGGCCCGATCGGAGACCATGATCCGATGGGCAATGATCGGCATCATGGTCCGCCGACTCACCCGCGGCCGTCCCGCCACGCGGCCGGGCCACAAGCCATTGATCCAGGTGAGGCCGGACGAGGGTACGGTTCGGGCGTGACCAGTGACGCTGCCACCCCGAGCGGGACTTGGAACGGTGCCTCGGTGCGCTCTCGTGTTGCCGCGATGGCTCGGGAAGATCCCGAGCATCGCCGCTTCGGCGCCTCTCGCCACCGGTACCGGCTTCACCCGCCCCTGGCGGAGGAGGCGATCCGCTCGTTCGAGCAGCTGCACCGCGTCGCCCTTCCCGCCTCCTACCGAGGCTTCCTGAGCTCGGTCGCCAGCGGTGGAGCGGGACCGGACTACGGACTCCTGGGCCTGGCAGAGGACGTAGACGATGAAGAGGCCCTGCACGACCTTCGGGCAGAGTGTTTGCACGTGGGCTTCCTGGCCACCCCGTTCCCGCACCCCACGGACTGGCCGGGGCCGGGCAGGGGAGGCGACGCTGACTACTCGGTCACGGGGACGCTGGTCCTCGGCGAGATCGGCTGCGGTACCTTCTCCCGCCTGGTCATCACAGGGAGCAATGCCGGACAAGTGTGGCTCGACGACCGCTCCTGGGGTGGTCTGACCCCAGGACCAGACTTCGGCGCCTGGTACACCGCATGGCTGGCATCCCAGTAGATCTCAAACGCGGTCTCAGTGACGTTGCGCTAATCCATGGCCGCAGCATGTACACCGTGCTCGCTGATGGAACTGAGCAAGAAGCCCTGTACACGGACACGTATCAGAAGCGTGGGGGGACCTGGGTCTGCGTGTCAGCCTGGGCGATCGCGCCGGGCACCTGATCGCCGCCGGGCAGTGGCAGCCACCTCAGCTCACGGCATCGATGAGATGAAGAGCACCCGCGACAGCTGGTAGCGCGGTCCGAACCTGACGCAATTCGGGGTGCCGTCGCCGGGGCTGTCCCGCGCCGACACCCCGTCACCTCGGCTTGCGTGAGATGTCGTCCGCGGCTTCACTGCATGCGGATGATCGTCTTTCCGTTGACTTTCTGGGCCGGGTTGAAGGCAGCGATAGCGTCGTCGAGGTTCGCGACCTGGCCGATATGCGTCCGCAGACGTCCTTCCCGTACCCGCCGGGCGATCTCGCCCAGCTGGGCGCGGTCGGAGACGACAACGAAGTCGACCGCCAGGCCGTCGGCCGGCCGCACCTCCGGCGGGCCGGTGACGGTGACGAATGTTCCTCCACCTCGCACCAGCCGGGCCGATCGAGCGCCGATGTCGCCGCCGAATACGTCGAAGACGAAGTCGACTCCGCCGACGTCTTCCAGCGTGTCGTTGTCGAGATCGACGAACTCGTGCGCGCCGAAGTCGAGTGCGCTCTGGTGGTGGGCGGCGCGTCCGGTGCCGATGACGTGCGCACCGGCCTCTCGCGCGAGCTGAGCCACCATCGATCCGACCGCGCCGGCGGCGCCGTGCACGAGCACGCTCTGCCCCACCGAGAGGTGCCCGTGCTCGAACAGTCCCTGCCAGGCAGTCAGGCCCGTCATCGCGACGCTCGCGCCGACCGTGAAGTCGATGTCGCCGGGCAGCGGCGCGAGGTTGCGCGCCTCGACGACGACGTACTGCGCGAGGGTGCCGTCGCGGGTCCAGTCCGTGACGCCGAACACGCGCTGCCCGACCGACAGCCCTGCCGTTCCATAGCTGAGAGAGGTGACCACGCCGGCCACCTCGTGTCCGGGGATCGAGGGCGTCCGATTCCGGCCGAGGCGATCGACCCAGGTCGAGGGCCACTCCAGCTCGTCCCCGGTGAAACCCGACGCATGAACTTCGACGACGACGTCGCCGTAGTTCGCGCCGTCAAGGCTGGCGAGGCGCGCCGTCTCCGGATCGGGTCGTTCAGCCAGCGTCATCCCGGCGGTTCCGGTGTCGGGGTCAGTGACCACGATCGCTTTCATTTGTGTTTCCTCCTTCTGTACAAGCTCTGTCCGTTCCCGTCGCGAGGTGGACGGGAACGGTGTCCGTGCCGGGCGCCACAACGTGTTCGGCCGGTTGGGCAGGGTCGTCGCGGCCGTGGCGCAGACCCTGCAGGGTCACGTTCGCGTCGATGGGAAAGCCCGGCTGCCACTGCAGGCAGTGGTTGGGAGGCCGCTCGCCTCGCTGGTCCGATCTCGTGATGAGTTTCGCCGGTATCGCCACCCACTCAGTCGCGTGCGTAGCTGCTCCGGCCCGCCGCTGCTCACTACTGCCCGGCGCTAGTGGGCAGCGGGCGCAGGGACGGCTCCGTTTCGGTCGACGCGGCCGACAGATGGGACGCGTCCAAGTCCCGTCACTGCATGGCCACGCCGATGCGCAGTCTCGCGGCTCGTGCCCCGCGCGCACCGTGGCCCACCATCGGGATCGGTCGGTGGCAGGGCGCGTCATGCTGGCATGAGCACGATCTTCTTACCGCTGGCCCGTCCGGCAACCACTCGGGTGAATGCGGCCGGTCCTTCGCTGAGCGGCAGGGGTTCTGGTGCGAGTTTCAAGGTTCCAGCCGCGGCCTGCTCGGCCAGCTGGGCAAGCTGCGCGGCGTTGGGCTCGATGTAGAGGTCCCAACTCGTGATGCCTCGTTCCTCCGGAGGCGCGTCCGAGGTCAGGGAGCACAGCCGGCCGCCGTCACGCACCAAAGGCAGGGCTGCGGCCGCCGTGCCGGCGGCGATGATGAGGGCAGCGTCGAACCCGCCGCGTACCTCGGTCGACCAGTGCGGATCGTGGTAGTCGACGACCTCCATCGCTCCTAGACCGAGCAGACGCTCTGCAGCGGTAGCAGACGCGGTCGCGGTTACCTCGATGCCCTGGGCCGCGGCGAGTTGGACGGCCAGGGCTCCGGTGCCCCCGCCTCCGTTGGTGATCAGGAGCCGCTGTCCTCGGCTGAGGTCCAGCTTCTCCAAAGCCTGCAGCGCGGTGAGCCCGTTGACAGGCAGTGCCGCTGCGTGTGCCGCGTCCAGGCCTGGTGGGCAGGCCGCCGCGTGATCCGCGTTGATCAGAACGCGTTCGGCCCAGAAGCCGCTTCCTCCGGGCAGCGGGGCTTCGTGCGCGAGCACCCGGTCGCCCACAGCAAACTGGGTGACACCCGCACCGACGGCCAGCACCTTGCCTGCGCCCTCCACTCCCAGCGCCGCCGGGGGGCGCAGCCCCACGTCCCAACGAGCGTCGATTTCCAGTTCGTCCCACGGTCCGACCCCGGCGGCCTCAACCGCGACCAGGATCTGGCCCGGCTCGGGAGATGACGGTTCGGGCAGTTCCAGCAGGGCGACTTCCGTCTCAGCCCTGGACACTCCGCACGCCTTCATAGTGGATCTTTGTCCTCTCACTCGGTCCGGCCGACCAGGAGGTACGGGCCGGGAACCCAAATCCGGCATAGGTGCCGAATAGGGGTATTCCGCACGCCTTCACAGTAGATCTTTGTCCTCGCGCTCAGTTCGACCGACTGGTTCCAGGTCCCCAGCGCTTCGGGCAGCAGCGTTGCCGCCGGCGCCAGGTTCCGCGCCGCTTCGTGCTGCGCCGTTCGACGACCTCACGGTGCGGGTCGGGAGAAGCCGTTGCCGGCAAGCCGGAGGTCCGCCGACGCCGTTGGATCATTCGGATCACCGACGACCGGGGGCGCCGACCGGTGACCGGCGGCGCTGGCCGCCGGTCTGGCTCTCCGGGGTGGGTCGGCCTCGAGGACCAGCGGCGTCCGCAGCCTGCGGACTTCGGCCCCGGTCGTTCCCGGTGCCGTCGTTGGTCAGACGAACGTGAACAGCTGGTCGGTTTCGAAGCGTGAAATCGGGCTGTTGTATACCTTCGCGGGGTCGGGGTAGCCGAGGGCCAGCAGCACGGTCGTGGTGTGTCCGGTTTCGCGGATCTTGAACGCCTTGTCGACACTGGTCGGGTCGAACCCTTCGAGGGGCATGGCTTCGACGCCGAGCTCAGCAGCCGCCATCATGGTCAGACCCATCGCGAGGTAGGTCTGCTTTTCCATCCAGTGGTTCAGGTCCTTGTAGCCGTAGTTGCGCAGGTTGAGGAAGTCGCGGGTCATGGACTCCCACCGCGCCTGCTTTGCCGGGTCGGGGAACCGGCCGTCGGCCCGCTCCTTGTCGAACACGGCCTGGAGGTGGCCTCCGGGAAGATCCGCCCTGGTGGTGAGTATGACGGTGTGTGAGGCGTTCAGGATCTTCTCGCTGTTGTCCTGGAATCGTTCGCCGAGGTTGGCCGCCAGCCGCTCCTTGCCTTCGGGCGTGGCGAGGACGTAGAAGTGGTTGGGCTGCACGTTCGTCGACGACGGCGTCGAGCGCAGGAATCCCAGCAGTTGCTGGAGTGTCTCCTCGGGGATCGTCTTGCTGGGGTCGAAGTACCTGGTGAGGTGCTTGTTCATGAGCTTGCCGAGATCCATGTCATCCTGCCTTTGTCTTGTGATCACGAGATGAAGAGTCAGTGATTCGTGCTGATCGGGTTAGTTCTTGCCGCGGGCCAGCAGTTCGTTGATGCGGGCGAAGTTCATGCCCGTCGTCGCCGAGGCGAGGTCGCCGGCGAGGAGTGCCTTCGCGGCCTCTTCGACCGCTCCCATCGCGTGGGCGTAGAGCAACGGACCCAAGCTGATGCGCTTGACTCCTGCCTGCTGCAGTTCAGCGACGGTGAGCACTTTGTCCGACGGAGACACCAGGACGTTGACCGGTGTCGGGGCGACAGCGGTGACGATCGCAACGAGTGCGTCGCGGTCGGGTGGGAACGGCGCGTAGACCACATCTGCGCCCACCTCAGCGAAGGCCGTCAGACGCCGAATGGTGTCGTCGAGATCCGGTCGCCCCTGGATGAAGTTGTCGGTGCGGCCGGTAACGACGATGCGTCCCTTCGAAGCGTCAACGGCGCTACGTACGCGACTGACTGCTTCGTCGAAGTCGCGGATCGGCATATCGGGATCGCCCGAGGTGTCCTCCACCCCGATCCCGGCCAGGCCGGACTCCACGGCGGCCTCAACGGTCGCGGCGACGTCCTCAGGCGTGTCGCCGTATCCGTCCTCGAAGTCTCCGTTGACGGGCAGCCCCGTGAGGCGGCCGAGCAGCCGTGCATGCTCAAGGTGCTCTTCGCGGGTGACTTGGTGACGCCCGTCGAGGCGGCCGAGCGTGGCGGCGATCGCCGCAGACGATGTCGCGATCGCCTCGAAGCCGGCATCGGCCAGCATCAGCGCCGAGAGGCCGTCCCAGGCGTTGGGCATGACGAGGCCACCGTCGCGGGTGTGCAGCGCCATGAATTGCTCATAGAGTTCGGAGCCCGGCATGTCGAGCCTTCCTGAATGATCGTTGACTCAGGGGGGTGCCGGCTGCGTGCCTGAGCCGCGTCGAGGGTTCCAAAGAACAACCGGCGGGTGGGGTGTTGCCGGCGGCCGCGTGGCGCTTCCTGACGCCGCCCGGCCTCAACAGACGCGATGACGCGGGCCGTGGGCGATTCTGCGGACTCGACGAGGCGGGTCCGGCGTGTGCCCTCGTCCACCGGAGTTCCCATGTATCCCGCAGCACGGTGGTGGGTCTCTCCGCGGGCCGCCGGGGGGCGGCAGTTCGGGGCGCGGGTTCACTGGGGCACGGTCGTATCGACCGAGTCAACGGCGGGGATGTCGAGGTCGGTCTGGTTGACGTTGTTGATGAAGTTGGTGAGCAGGAACTGCACCGCGACCGCGACGATGGCGAGGATCTGCGCGTCGGTGTATCCGGCGCCCCGTACCTCCGCGAGGTCGGTGTCGCTGACCTGCCCGCGGCTCTCGACCACCTGCTGGGCGAAGCGAGCGGCCGCGGCACGTTTGGGATCGCCCGAGCTCCCGACGCGGGCGAGCTTGATGTCGTCGTCCGACATGCCACCGAATTCGGTCGCGACGTGGGTGTGCATCGCCAAGCAGTAACCGCAGCCGTTGGCCTGCGACACGGCCAGCGCGATGCTGTGCCGCGTCCTTCCGTCGAGAACCCGGCTCAGGGTGCCTTGCAGAGTCGTGACGACCTCAAGAACGGCCGGATTGGACGCGAGGGTCTTGAACATGTTCGGGACGAAGCCGAGCTGCGCACCAACGTTGCCGAGTATCTGCTGTGCGCTGGCAGGCACATCCTCTGGAGCGGGAACGTTCAGTCGTGACACGGCGAATCGACCTCCGATCGGGGTGTGAATAGTCGACGAGCCCGAGCCGGGCTCGCAGTGCTTCGGAGCTCCGCCGCAGGCTCTTCCTGCGCCGGCCGCAACCTCGACGGTCGCGTCGGTTGCGCCCGGTGGCCTGCGTTGAGAGGGGTGACTCCGTGGGTGCCGAGTTGCGGATCTCTTCATCGCCTCGGACACCACATAGAAAGGACTATACAGACCAGAAACGTCTTCGCAACCCCGCTCCCGGAAGGGAAGGGTCCGCCAGGTTTGCTGCGGGCGGGTCGAGATCGGGCCTCGTCATTAAATGTGCAGGTCACCAAGCTGCAGGTGAGCTTCGTTGTGAGCGACTGTGCCAGTTGGACCGCGCGGGCTCGTGTCGGCCTGACTCGATCCGGATCGATTGACTGAGTGGACTATTTAGTCCAAGTTAGATTGAGGGCTCGGCAGGAACGACGACAAGACCTGCCGGCTCTGCCTGCACCTCCATCTCGCATCCGTCCACGATGAGGTACTGGTTGACATGGCTGTCGCAGCACAGGTCATCGACGCCAGGGTGTCGCGCCGCCTCGGCGCCTACCTCGATGCGTCACGACCCCGGGCTGCACCGCGCCGGCCCTCTCCGTCACTGCGTCAGGACGGAACCCTGCAGGAGGTTTTCGCCGAGGAGGCCCGGCAAGCCCCGGACCCCGGGGCGCCGCGGCGGGCGGTCGCGGAACTGGGCGATGTCGGCCAGGTCCGGTCCTGGCTTACAGGCCGCGACGTCATGGATACCTGCCTGAAGAATCACAAGGGCGTCATCCCTCGCTGGTCAGCCTTTATACTCGTATTGGTGCCACAACTGATCCGCCTGGAGATCGAGGCCACCGCGCTTGTGATGCGCTCCACGGCTGAGCAGCACGAGTGAGTAACGTGCCTGAGGGAGACACCGTGTCCGCAACCAGCGATGTTCGCCGCACGCCACGCGGCCTGGAGACCCGTTCACGGATCGTTGATTCGGCGGCCAAGCTGTCTTATGTCAGGGGCGTCAACGCCACCACGCTCGATGACGTCCGGCTGGCGAGCGGAACGAGCAAGTCGCAGTTGTACAACCACTTCGAGGACAAACGCGCGCTGATCCACGCCGTGATCGACGTGCAGTCGAAGTTCGTCCTCGCCCGCGAGGAACAGCACCTGCGCGGTGTGAAGACCCTCGCCGGTCTGCGCCGCTGGCGCGACGCCCTGGTCCACGCCAACTCACTGCAGGACGGCTCGTATGGGTGCGCGCTGGGAGCGATGTCGATTGAGCTGTCCGACAACGATGAGCAGTCCCGCCAAGCGCTCAACGCATCATTCGATGCCTGGCAACGGATGCTCGTCGAGACACTGACCCGGCTCCGCGTCCTCGGCGTACTCTCCGAGGACGCCGACCCACAACGCTTGGGCACTGGTCTGCTGGCCGCTCTGCAGGGAGGTTACGTGCTTGCACAGAACGCGCACAGCTCCGAGCCGATGGCCGTCGCGCTGGACATGGCGCTGGACCACATCGCGTTCTTCGCTCGCAACTGAGCCCACCTTCGCGGTTCGAGGAGCGCGTTCGGCTCCGCCGCCACCTTTCTGGAGCAGCTACCTGTACGACCTTGCCCGGCGCACGGACGCATCGAGTCTCATGCGCGCCGGATGACCAGCACAGCCACGTCGTCCAGGTGGTCCACCGCGACAGCAGTGTCGAGGACGCGGTCAGCGGTCTCCTCGGCATTCAGCCCGTCGTGGAGGGCCGCGCCAGCCAGTGTTCCGGCTCGTTCCAGTCCGGCCTCCAATGTGAGGCCCGGTCCTTCGACCACGCATGGAGGCCTCCGGGAACAGCGCCGCCAAGGCGGGTGCACCACCCAGCCACTCCAGCTCGCGCTCCTGGGGTGAAAACATGCACAGACCGAGGTTGGCGGCCTTGGCTGCCAGACGGAACGGGATCAGCAGGGCGCCCAAGTCTTCCCGCGTTCAATGAGTGCACCCGTCGTGCCTCGACAAGGCAGACGACAGATGCTGTACCTGGCCCGGGGAACTCCAGCATCAGCATCGCAACCGTCTTCGTCGTGGCGGCGTGGGCCACGAGACTCTTGACCGCAGTCAGCTGGCTTGCGGGCAACAGATCACCGAAGCCCCGACCCACGCACTGCTCCACGGACCTGCCCAGTGTCCTGGCCATTGCCGCGTTGAGGCTGCGGATCGCTCCGTCCAGGGTCAAAAGAGCCGACGGTGTAGCCATCTGAAGAAGTTCGTCCGAGGCGTCCATTTGCCGCTCACCCTCATCGTCGAGCGATATGACCTCGTTGTCCTTCATCAACTATCTGCCGCAGAGCAGGCCTCGTCCACGCGGCCGGTCACTCTGGGGCGGCACCGGCCGACTGCGTGTATCGACCAGCGCCGACGATCGTCCTCCCGGTGATCCGTTCGGTCGGATCGAAGGCGACGGCGGCGTCATCGCGGGTCGGGACGTTGCCGATGGTCACGTGCGCCTGGTCAATGGGGAGGGGACAAACAGAGGGGCGGGGACCGCTTCGGCCTCACAGGCGGCGCCGGGGGCCTGGATCGTCCCGTGGTAATGCCGGTCCGGAACCCAGGCGCACTCGGCCGGGTGCGGCTCCGGCCGGTCCCGCCGCCCGGGAGGCGCACAGAAAAAAGGACCTTGAGGTCCCTTTCCAATCCTGCTAGCCTACGCAGCGGTAATCTGGCCTATGTGGCGGAACAGGCGCGCGACAGAAACGACTCCCGGCTGACTGAGCGCGGGCGGGCGACTCGGGAGCGCATTTTGAGGGCTGCCGCCGACATGATGTACGTCAGGGGCGTGTCTGCCACGACCCTCGACGAGGTCAGGGCGGCCAGCGGAACGAGCAAATCCCAGCTCTACCGCCATTACCCCGACAAGGATGCACTGGTGCGGGACGTTGTCGCCTTGCAAGCTGCTGAACTGCTCAAACGTCAGCACCAGCTACTTCAGCGGCTCAACTCCCTCCGCGGGCTGGAGCGCTGGCGGGACGTGCTGATCGAACACAACGCGCTCCGAAACGGGGCGTACGGCTGCCCGCTCGGATCCCTTGCAAGCGAGTTGGCCGATCAGGACGAAGAGGCACGCGAGGCGCTCGCCCGGCACTTCGACAGCTGGGAGGGACTACTCGAGGCCGGGCTCGAGCGAATGAAGGACTCGGGAGTCCTCAGGGCCGACGCAGATGCCAAAGAGCTGGCCACCGGCCTCATGGCCGCCCTTCAGGGTGGCTACCTCCTTGCGCAGACAGCCCAGGACGTCAAACCCATGAGGATCGCCCTGGACATGGCGATCGGCCACGTCAAGGCCTATACCGTGCCTGCCGAGGACACCAGTCCACCGGCGGAAGGCCCTTCAGGGCACTAAGCCGTCTGCGGCAGAGCGGCACCAAGAAATCCTGGTGCCGCACCGCAGGCGGTCGCGTCGCAGTCTCCGGCACCGGACCTTCACCGCCTCCCGACATCCATAGCCGGGCCGGACGGGGGTTTGCCGGCAGAAGGAGGCGTCCGTCCTCACATTCCGTGCCCGGCGTAGCCCCTTCTGCGCCTGTGCGTAGCCCAGCCTCAAGTCAAAAGCGGAGGCCCTCTCGCAAGGGAGGACTATTTGGTCCTGAAAAATGGCCGACTTGCGGTACGTTTGGAGAGAGCGGTCTCCTGCGGACAGCTGAGCGGTCAAGCCTCACAAGGATCTCCAGGGCGGTAAGCACCATGCACGTGGACGTCCAGTGCTCAATGGTCGGTCCCGTCCGGCTACGCAAACAGGGGGTCGAGGCCGGAGCCGACCAGCCGGGGCAGCGCGCTGTCCTGGCTGCGCTGTTGCTCAGGCCAGGCAAACCGGTGAGCGCCTCGAAACCGGCGGAGCACATGCCCGGCGGCGACGCCCCTCCGGCCGCCGCCGGTTACGTTCGCCCGTACGTCTACCGCCCCAGGCAGGCACTGAGGGAGCAGAGCAACAGTTCCGTGAGCCTGATAGACGGGGGCTCCCGCGGCAGAGCCAACGGGACGCTCTAGACCTGAACAGGTTTACGGAGGTGACGGCAAGAGCGTGGAAGGCCCGCAGCGCCGACGGCCTGGCATCCGTGGCGGGCCTTCTCGCCCAGGACCTCGAGAGCGCCAACGCCGCGCCGTCAGGCGGTCGCCGGAACCCACCTTGGGGCCTTGGCCGGTCGGCCGGGGCACTCGATTGATAGAGGAGTTGATCACCATGGACGGACAAAAGCTGCAGAAGATCGCCGGCGACTGCACCGTGGAACTGCCCGGCGCCGACCTGGAGCATCGTTTCGGCCCCGACTGGGACCTCTACAAGGTGCGGGGCAAGGTCTTCATGCTCATGACCGACATGCCGGGGCACCCTGTCGTGATCCTGAAAGCTGATCCGGACGACGCCGCAGCCCTACGTGAACGGCACACAGACATCACCCCCGGCTATCACATGAACAAGAGGCACTGGATCACGGTGGAAGGCGGGGGCACCGTCGACGAGAAGCTGGTGAAGGAACTCGTGATCGACTCCTACCGTCTCGTGGTCGGCGGACTTCCCAAATCCGAGCAGCCTGTGGATCCGCACACCTACGGCCACCTGGCCTGACCTCCGCCATGCCCGTCGAGCCCCTCGCCGCCCGCGGTACGACCAGTCCAGCGCGGCTACGGCAGGCCTTTGAGAGTGATCTGATTCGAGCTGGACGGGGTGTGCGCCGCGCGCTGGCCGCAGCCATGCGCGACGCTGTCCGCAGCGGCCGCCTGGCACCCGGCACACGGCTGCCCTCCTCCCGCCAACTCGCCGCCGACCTCGGGCTTGCCCGCAACACCGTGGCTGACGCCTATGGCGACCTCGTCGCCGAGGGATGGCTTACCGCCCGCAGAGGCTCGGGCACACTCGTGGCAGACAGAACGATCACTCGACCGGTCTCGGTCCGCTCGTCCGCCCAGCCGCCCGGTGAGCCTTGCTACGACCTGATCCCAGGCAACCCCGACCTCACCGCTTTTCCTCGTGCAGCCTGGCTGAGGGCCACACGCCGCGCCCTGGCCGCGGCTCCCGACGACGCGTTCGGCTACGGTGACCCCCGCGGCCGGCCGGAGCTACGGGCCGCACTCGCAGACCATCTCGCACGAGCCCGGGGCGTATACACGAGTCCGGAGCACATACTGATCTGCGCCGGCATCTCCCACGGCCTGCAGATCCTGAGCAAAGTCCTGGCCGGCCGTGGGGCAAGGAATGTCGCCGTCGAGTCCTACGGCCCAGACAGGCACCGCGGCCTGCTGGCGGCTGCCGGGCTGGAGACCCTCTCGCTTCCCCTGGATACTCACGGGACCTACCCGGTCCCGCCTGACGGCACCGATACGGTCCTGCTCACGCCGGCTCACCAATTCCCTGTGGGCACGACACTGCAGCGCGATCGCCGGACGGCAGTCGTGGACTGGGCCAGACGGACAGGCGGGCTGGTCCTGGAGGATGACTACGACGGTGAGTTCCGGTTCGACCACCAGTCTGTCGGAGCGCTCCAGGGACTCGCTCCAGACTGCGTGGTCTATCTGGGTACCGCCAGCCAGACCCTTGCTCCTGGCCTGCGGCTGGCCTGGATGGCGCTGCCTCCCACGCTCGCTGAGGAAGCTGTGGCGGCCAAGGGACAGACCGACTCGTCCGAGGTATTGAGCCAGCTGGCCATGGCGGAATTCATCACCTCCGGCGCTTACAGCCGTCACGTACGTGCTGCCCGTCGGCGCTACCGCGATCGGCGGGACTCTCTGGTCACAGCCCTGGCCCAGCACGCCCCGAAGGTGCGCGTCACAGGGACAGCGGCTGGCCTGCATACCGTGCTCAGTCTGCCACCCGGGACCGAGCAGCGCGTCCTTCAGTCGGCGACCCGGCAGGGACTCAAAGTGGCTGGCCTGTCTCGATACCGCCATGCACGGTCCCTGCACGTCATGGCCGATGCCCTCGTCGTGGGATACGGGGGCCCTCCGACGCTGTGTGGCCTCAGGCACTCTCCGCGCTCATGCGGATCCTTTCCTGACGCGCCCCGAAGTGGCCGGGCACTCGAACGCGTCTCTTTCTAGGTGCGACGTCTCACGTCACAGCTGCCTGGGGTGCGCCGTCAGGAATGCACTCACAGATTGGGCTGGCCGGCGTGTTGCGCAGGCTTCGAGACAGTCACGCGCTTCCTCCCGAGGCGCCGATCGACCAGCTCGCGACCGGGCAGGTATATCGAGAGCCTGTCCGCCCGCTGATTCCACTCCGGACCGAGCCACGGATGGGGATGTGATCCTCGCCGAGGCCCGTTCGGGCCGATGAAGCAGCACGTGCGATCCGCGGGGCGACAGGCAGGCGTGGACGAGTACTGGCGGCGGCCTTGTTCGGCGTCAAGTGCCGTCAGGGTGACGGCGAGATTTGCCGTGAGCACTCATCGTGCTGACTGGTCGTGTCGGTGTGCGGATTGCGTGCCGCGATGACGGTGAACAGGGTGGCGACGAGGGCAAAAGCGCCGTAGCCGAGCGCGATCTTCGGCAGCGAAAACGCGTTGGCCAGTTGGCCGGTGATGAGGCTGGGAATGGTCGCGCCGCTGTAGCTGAGGAGATACACCACGGCGAAGATCGGTGCCCGGTCTGCCAGGCTGCTGCCAGACAGCAGGCTGCGGGTGGTGCCACTGATGGCGATGCCCTGACCGGCCCCGGCGACGATAGTTGCGGCGATGAACAATGGAAGTGCACCGGTGGCGATCGCTGTGATGATGCCGATCCAGCCGGCGAAGAAGGCCGCCATGCCGATGCGTTGAGCTCCCGCCGGTGCGAATCGGCCACTGAGGGGAGCGCCCAGGGCACTGGGGGCCATGTAAGCGGCGAACACCAGGCCCAGGACGAGTGAACTGTGCGTGCGAAGCTGGTCTTCGACCAGCGCGGGCACGAAGGCTTGGTAGAACGCCCCGGTAGCCCAGGTGGACAAGAGGACTGCAGCCGTGACGGCGAGCAGATGCCTGACCCGGACCGGTACGCGGACAGTGGGCTTCAGTGATCGCCACGCGCCGGGGACGGGGGCTACGGTGTCCGGGCTGATGGCGATGAGCACGGTGGACAGCAGGAGCAGGCCTACGGAAATGAGGTAGATGAGGTCGCGTGGCCAGGGGCCGAACTGGACCAGGGCACCGGAGGTGATGGCGCCTATGGCAAGGCCGAGCATGACTGTCTGGCTGGACGCGACGGAGGCCAGCCAGGCCGGCTTTGCGGGTGCGGTGTCAACGATGTACGCGGTGAGGCTGCTGCTGGCCAACCCGGCACCCAGACCCATCAGGAGCCGGCCGGCGATCAGGACGCCTATGTGGTGCACGTTCAACAGCACCACGCAGCCCAGCACGAGCAGGCCGAGGCTGGCGAGGGCCGTGGGCCGCCGGCCCACATGGTTGGACAGCCGTCCCAGTACCAGCAGCGTGCTGATGGTGGCGGCGGAGTAGGCGACGACTGTCATCGAGATGCCCGCGTTGGTGAACCCGTCCTGGGCCCGGTAGACGTTGAACAGGGGGATCGTCGAGCCCACCGCGGCAAACGCGGCCGCCAGGGAGAGCACCGCGGACAGGAATGCAAGCCGGAATGTTCTGCCCTGACGATCCTGATTCGGCGCTGGGGCCACATTGTGCATCGAGCAGTGTCCTTTTCTCGTTCTGAATCAGGCAGCGCACCGGCTTCTGTCGTGGGCGGTGACAGCCGGCCCCGCGACTGCTGGCTCCTGCGAGCTCCGTCTTCGCGTCACGGCTGTGGTTCGCCCCGTAGGTTCGCCTGGCCCGTCGATCATGCAGTATCGGGACTGTTTAGTCCAGACTGAGGCACGCGTCACGCTCCGACAAACACGCCCCTTGCCCTGCGCTCGCCAGCGCTTCCGCGCCAGGCTCGATTAATGTGGCCTTTGGACTGAGTAAACGGTGATCGGGTGCGTCTGTACGCGGGACTACCTGCCATCACCCCGTAGTGCTTCCGCCCTCCCATCTTTGGACTCTGACGTCCACTTTGGGGTTAGGGTGAAGGTAGTGACTCGAGGGCCGAGCCGAGATCGCAGCAGCCCGTTGGATTGGCCGGCTCTGGTTGGACGGACCGTGCCGCGCAGGCAGGGAACCGGAGACAGGGAGGCGTCTCGTGAAGGCGATTGTGGTGACGGATCAGGCAGCAGGAACGGCCGGGATGACGCTGACCGAGCGTCCGGAGCCAAAGGCCGCGGGCAACGACGGCTCGTTGAGGTTCACGCGTCGGGTTTCACCCCAGGTGAGCTGGAGTGGCCCTCGACCTGGGTCGATCGTCTCGGCCGTGACCGGACGCCATCGATCCCCGGCCATGAGGTGGCCGGGGTGGTCAGCGCTCTCGGCTATGGCACGAGGGGGCTGTCGGTCGGACAGCGGGTGTTCGGACTGGCGGACTGGACGCGTGACGGCACTCTCGCGCAGTACATGGCCATCGAGGCACGTAACCTCGCGCCGCTGCCGGGCGATGTCGACTTCACGGTGGGTGCGAGTCTGCCGATCTCTGGCCTGACGGCCTGGCAGGGACTGTTCGTGCACGGCCGCTTCCAAGAGGGGCAGAGCGTTCTCGTGCACGGCGCAGCCGGCGGCGTCGGCTCGATGGTGACGCAGCTCGCCCGCCAGGCCGGCGCCTACGTCATCGGAACCGGACGCGCCGCCGACCGGCAGGCCGCGATGGAATTCGGGGCGCAGGAGTTCGTCGACCTCGGCAACGACGCACTGGAAGACGTCGGCGGCGTCGACCTGGTCTTCGACGTGATCGGTGGCGATATCGGGAAGCGGTCGGCGGGGCTGGTGCGAGCAGGCGGGATGCTGGTGACCATCGCCGGCCCGACCGAGACGCAGCCTAGGGACGGCCTGGCGGTCGACTTCGTCGTCGAAGCCGACCGCGCACAGCTGGCTGAGATCGTCCAGCGAGTCCGGGACGGACGTCTGCGCACGAACATTGGCCAGGTCGTCACTCTCGACGACGCCGTTTCCTCTTTCAACCCGGCCGAGCGGGTCAAAGGCAAGACCATCGTTCGCCCATGAGGCCACCGCACATGCCCGGACACAACCAGCAAAGGACCACCCCGCATGACCAGCCCAACCGAGCCGAACCGCTCGACCGTCGGCGACGTCGAGAGGGCAGACCCAGGCCCCCCCGCTCAGGATCAGGCCGTCGTCATCGACGATGCCAGCGATAATCCCCCTGCTCCCGCGTTCGACGTCGTCAACGACGAGAAGACCGGTGTCTACGAGGCCAAGGCCGGGGACACAGAGGTGGCAGGACTGACCTACAAGGCCGCCGGCGAGAACCGACTCGTGCTGCTGGCCACCTCAGTGTTCCCCGAGTTCCGCAACCAGGGGATCGCCACCGAGCTGATCCGACGCGTCCTGGACGAAGTGCGCGCGCAAGGAAAGACGGTCACCATCACGTGCCCGATCGTGCGCACCTTCATCGAGCGCAACCCGGCGTACGCCGACCTCATCGACCCCGAGCACCCGGGAGCCAAGAGAGTCACACCGGTCCTAGACCAGCCCTTCAGGCTTCCCCGGGGAGAAGGTATGACAGTGACGACGAGCGTCGAGGCCGAGGCAGCTGCCCGGGAAGAGAACAACGCGACGCTCATCGCCGCATTGGACAAGACAGGTCTCGGCGAGGTGGAGTCGAGCTGGGAGCTTGATGTCATCAATGACACGGAGCGCAGCCGATGGTTCGCGGCTATCGGAGCCGAAGCGATCGCGGAACTCTCGTACCGGTTCGTTGGCGGCCGCGTCGTGCTGTTGACGACCTGGGTCGACCCCGCCTACCGCCACCACCGGGTCGCCACAGAGCTCATCGCGCGCGTGTTGGACGAGATTCGCCCAACCGGAAAGAAGATCACCGTCATCTGCCCGGTCGTGGGTGAGTTCATCGCCCGCAACCCGCAATACCGCGATCTCATCGACAAGGTCCATCCGGGTTCCGGCGCCTACCCCAGCACAGACCCGCAGGCGGGGCGGACGACCAGCAACAGACCGCTGCGTTCGAGAACGACCTGACATAGCCGCCCGGCATCCGTACGCGGTTCGACCCGTCCAGCGTGCATGGACCCGGCCGCACGCGTGCACACACCCTGGTGCTGCATGCGCGCCACTTCGGCTGTCACCGCCAGCGCCTCGGCGCGGTGGTCGGCCTCCGGGTCGGTACCGATCCGGATCAGGAAGGGCACCGTCGGCGCCACTGCGGCCCTCATGTCGTTGGCGCACAGGACGATGAGCATGCCGAGGGAACCGCGGACGGCGTCGCCCGAGCGCAGCCGCTCCATGTTCTCCCGAACGCTGACGCCCTCGGGGAAGCGGTCCCAGGGCACCTCCTCAAGCAGCAACCCGTCCTTGACCTCCGTACGAATGCCCGCCACCACCGCACGGACGTCGAGGGGCCCTCCCGCCTGATCGAGCCGATCCCCGTCCACGAACGCCCGCAGCACCGCCTGGTACGCCAGGCCGCTGTCCCACGAACTCATCAGCAACCTCCACCCTCATGCCCGGACCACCCGGCTCGGCGACCGCCCACTCGGGTGTGTTACCTGAGTTCAACGGAGTAGCTGCTGCCAGAGAATTCCCATCCGTCGGTGCCTTCGCCGATGTCGGCGACGATGACGTCCTCGATGAAGCGGTCCTCGAAGTCGTCGTCGCGCAGGTCGCCGGCCAGCCAGAGCGCTTCGATGTCGCTCCAGTCGCCGCGGCTTCCGTCGATCCGCAGGGGCGCGGCGCGGCGGTTGCCGCGTTCGCGTTCGTCGGCGCCGGTTTTGACGAGGCCGCTGATCTCGAACTGGCCGTCCTTGACCAGGTCAGGGATGGGGTCGGCGGGGACGATGGCGACGTTCTCGTACGCGGTGTGGATGAGGTCGCGGTAGCTGCGGCGGACGTTGTACTCGGGATCCGACAGCCACTTGAACAGGGTGTCCGGTTTGACGTCGAGGCCGGCGCTCTCCAGGGCCTCATAGCCGCGTCTGGTCCCGGTGAGCTGGCTGAGCTGGGCGTGCCAGTGCTTGGCGCTGTAGGAGGACAGCCGGTGGCGGGGCGTGACCTGGGCGCGCAGAAGGTCGTTGAGCGCGGCGCCGAGAGAGCTGCCGCGGCCTGTGGGGCCAGCCATCAGTCGTCACCTTCGGGGATGAACTCGCCGGGCTGGATGAACTTGGCCTTCACCTGACCGAAGCCGGTCCCGAGCCGGTACGTGCCGGGCGGGGTCTCGTCGGGGGTCCAGAAGATCGCGGCGTCGACGTTGCGCAGCGCAACGAGGGTGTGGCCTTCCTGGACGGCCTTGAAGGCGTTGAGCCAGTGCCGGACGGAGGCCTCGGCGACCATGCTCATGCGCCAGTCCGGCCGCCAGAACGGGGACCGCTGTGAAGGGCGCTTGGGCCACAGCAGGCGCAGTGCGATCGACAGGCGGGTCTTGTAGTTCTTGTACGGTTCGCCCCCAGCCTGGATGAGCTCGGTGCGGGCCTCGCGGGCCGCGGCGTAGAACGGCTTGAACAGCGACTCGTTCGCCTTCCCCGTCCACGAGTCGTGGATGGTCACGGGAGCGGTGAGGTGTCCCTCGCGGTGCAGGCGCTCCAGCTGCTTGATGTGCGGGGTGGTCACCCACACGCGGCCGTCGTCGTCGGGCCGGTCGATGAGCCGCCCCAGCGGGTGCGGCATGCCCGGGTAGTCCCAGTCCGGAATGTCGATCTGGTAGATCCCGGCCTTGGTCTTGTCGAACGCGTCTAGGGGCCCGGTGTGCAGGAGCTTGTTCGGGGCGAGGGGGACGGCCGAGCAGGCGGAGGGGAAGGAGCCGTTGCGGTCGATCAGGCACAGCACGCCGTCCCCGAAGGACGCGGGCACGTCGAACTGGTCGCGGCGCACCCGCTTGCCGTTGTCCCGGGTGTGGGCAACGCGGGTGCTGGTGACATCGGGGTGGACCCAGCGGGGCTCGCCGTCCATGTCCTCACTGATCAACGGCCAGGGGCCGTCCTCCCGGTCCTCAAGGCGGATGACCGGGACCGGGTGCATCTTCGAACGCGTCACGGAGTCCTTGAGGATCCTCAACGCCGGGAACACCGCAGTCTCCGGCTCGTCCTCCTCGTCGCCCGGGACCAGGCCGTCATCGTCGTCCCGCGCCGCGTCTTCGTCGTCCGCGTCCGCGACGGCGCCACCGCCGGCGGCAGGCCGGGCGGGTTCCGGGGCAGCAGGGCGCGCGGCGGCGTCCGTCGGTGCGGGTGCGGGCGCGTTGTAGGCGTGCAAGGCGGCCGCGAGACGACGGCCCTCGGCGGTGTCCGGCATCTGCGGCGGCGCGGCAGCAGCCTGCGCCAGGGACGCCGCGAGCTCGTCGATCGCCTCCTGTTCACCGGCTGCCAGCGCGGTGCGCAGCGCGGCCAGCAGGTGCGTGAGAGCGGACGGCAGTCCCTTCTGGGCGCCGGAAGTGTAGGGCAGCGCGGCGTCGGCCAGCTCCCGCTCCTCCGGCGTGGTGTGCAGCCTCCAGTCTTCGCTGCCGGTCCCGGCAACGGGCACGGCCTCTGCGTCGCCGAAGCGGGCATGCAACAGGTCGGGGCGCAGGTACGCGGAGCCGATCACGCCGAAGTCACGTTCCGCCACCGTGACTTGGACCCTGCCGGGGTCCGTGGTCGCGGTGAGCGTCAGCAGGACATCGGCGTCCAGGAGTCCGAGCAGCGTGGGGTCGTCACTGTCGACGACGGCGAGTACCGGCACGTGCAGGGTGCGTGCGAGGGTGGAGAGGATCTGGGAGGCGTCGGGGAGCCGGTCCCCGGACAGCGGCAGGCGAGCACTGTGGGCGGCCTGGAGGCGGTCCACGACCACGAGGGCCAGGCCTTCCATGTGGGGAGCGGTCTCCGCGATGTCCTCGGCGGTCAGGCTGCTGCCGTCATCGATGAGCAGGACGTCGCCGGCCTGCACCAGTTGACGGGCAACGTCCTGCTCGTACTCGGTGAGGCGTCCCTGCTTCAGACGCGGGTAGTCGCCCCCGGTCTCCGCGGACAGGATGCGGCGGAAGACGTCGTCCCGGTTCGGTCCGGACGCCGCGTACAGGACCGTGCGGTGGTCGACGAGCGCGGTTGTGCGGGCTGCGGCCAGCCCCAGGAGGCTTCCGCCGACGTCCGGGCGGGCCGCCACCAGGGTCAGCCGGCCCGGCTGCAGACCGCCGGTCGCGGCGTCGAGACCGGGCAGCCCGAATGTCGGGCCGCTGGCGGGGTCGGCGGTGAGCACGGAACCGATGGCGTCGCCCAGTGTCGCGAGCCTGCGCGGCGCGCTTTCCCGGTCCTGCTGTCCTTGGCTGTTCACCGCACCTCCTGCGGGCGCCACGCTGGAGGGCGCGGCCGGGTCGGACGAGAGGGCACTTGCGTCGGTATCGACCGGGAGCAGCACTGCGACGGGCGTGGTGTTCCTGCGGAGCACCTGCGGTTGGCCTTGAGCCGCCCGCGAGATCAGGTCACCGAATTCCTTCTGCGCCGCGCTCAGCACCCAGGAGGGGAAGGCGTCGGCTTTCCGCGCTGCCGGGAACCGGTCGAGCGAGGCGAGCAGAGCACGGTCCTCCCGCTTGTGGATCAGCGTCGTGACCCCGTCGTCCTCAGCGCGCTTGACCAAGGCGTACAGGTCCCTGCGGGCGTCGCTCGCGTTCATCGCGTGCTCTGCCTGTGGTGACTGACTCACTCACCCTCCCGGCACTCAACTCCCCTTCAGAATATCACGAGTCACTCATTGAATGAGTCAAAGTCACACACTAAGTAAGGCCATCTCACTCACTTGTGAGTTTTTCGGTGTGGATTGACGGCTTGGGTGTTCACGGGCGGCAGCCTCGCGCGGCCGGACAACTGTGACTTTGATCGGTAGTTGGCAGCTTTGAGAGATGGCTGGCGAGCCTGCACCGGACAATCACTTGATCTGCGACTTCACGGCTTGCGGCAGCCGTTCCGGATCCCCAGCTCGCCAACTGCCGTGCAATGGGTCCGCCAACTGTGAATCAACGCGAGCAGCCAACCAGTGGTCCCGGCACGGAGGCTCGCTGTCCCGTCTCCAGGTCTGGTCCCCGTCTCAAGTGATCTGGTCCGATTCGCTCTGGGTCTCCGACGATCTGGCCCTTCGGGGCCGCTTCATTCGTTCCCGGTGAACATGGCGGAGCTCCGGAGCGACGTCATACAGGTTGACCAGCCTCCCTCAAGCCCGCAGGTTGCATGCTGACGATGTCGCCTGGAACTTCTCGAGGTGGCAACGCGACGTGGGCGCCCTGGGCATGACCTCTCATCGATCCCGACACCAAGAGTCACGACGTTGCTACTTTCTGTCATGAGATGATTCGCGCACGTCGGCAGCGAGCCGGCCAGTGAGGAGACGCCCTGCCCGAGACCACGCCCAACTCAACGGGCCCAGCCAAAACGCAGATGTCACCCGAGTTGATGGCAAGCCTCGGGCTGACTCCCACTGCCGAGGCAACAGCGCCCAAAGAACCGACAGTGGCCACCCTCGCTCTCACTTACGTGGACGGACGGCTCGTCATCACGCCGAACGGAGGGCCGGCACTCCCCGCGAGCCTCACCATCGTGGATGAGTCCGGGCAGCCGGTCGCGGCCTACACCGCGGCTCCTCTGACCACAGCCAGGTCCCTGAACTCAGGAGACGTATTCGCCCTGGACGCCGGCAGGGTCGTCATCCAGTGGAACGGGTCGAAGGCTGGCATCCTCGAGAAGTGAGCCGTGAGGGAAAGCAGTTCCCTCAGGATGGTGGGACCCAGCACTCCAAACCTGTATCCCGGCTGAATCGACAGCATCCCGCGGCCAGCGGGCGAACCTAGCTGGTCCCTGGGACCAGGTCATTTGCGACGGGACACTCTCCAACTACCACTCAGCGTCACAACAACATGACCAAGGCCGGAGCCACCAACCGGCCCCGGCCCTGACTCACCGCGTCCCCAGAGCACGCACACCCGCCGAACAGGCAGACTCAGCCGCGCACTGCCGGCTCCTGCTCGCTGGACGCCTCCTTGTATGCGAGGTACCCGACGGCGGAGTACGCCCTGCCCAGCACCCCCGCGAGTTCCCCAGCCGTGACGGACACGTCGGTGTACCGCTGGATCGCTTCGTCGAGCGTCTCGTCCCGCAGGAGTTCCTTGTCCCGAAGGCCTTCCACGGAGGTCCCGAGCAAGGTCAGAGCTGTCCTCATCTCCCCCGCCACGCGGGTGAGGAAACTGTAGATGCGGTAGGCCTCCACCGGGTACTTGATCCCCCGGTACTTGAGGCCGGTGACGAGCTCGGCAAGGGAGCGGACCGCGGCCGCCGGCCCCTGCTCGCCGCCCGGCACCTCCTCATACGCCGAGTGCTCGGTGACGGGGCGGGCCTTGCCGAGCGCGTCTGCGAGTTGCTCCGCCGCGAGGGATGAGTCGGTGTAGCGCTGCAGCACCTCGCCAAGCGGCTCACCCCGGTAGTCGGTCATCAGACGGTCCTGCTCCCGGAGGCCCTCCACGAAGGTCCTGAGCAGGATGAGGGCTGTCGTCATCTCGCCCGCGGCGCGGGCGAGATGACTGTCGATGAAGGAGGCCTCCGCAGGATGTTCGATCTTCCTCCCCCGGTACTGGAGGACGGTGACGAACTCGGCGAGGAACCGGGCTGCACTTTCCGCGTGCCGGATGACGTCTTCGGTGTTCTCGCTCATACAGATCCGGTTCTCCTTGCTGGGCTGAAGAGGCGCGGGCAGCTCGTGAGGAGCGGTCCTGTACGGATCACGCCGCGCTCATCCGACGAGACGGCGATGGCCGCCGCACCCCCGCCCCCATATGCGCGAGCGGGGGCACGGAAGCGGTCCAGCGCGTCGCCCAGGAGCGCCGCACGGTCCGCTGCGGGCATCCGCTCGACTCCCGCGAGCAGCAGTCGGGCATCGCCACCGTGAGCGCGGGCGTACTCAACGAGGAACGAGAACGCCTGGGCGGGCCCGGCGACAGGGCCTTCTTCTTCGGGTACGCGTGCAGGCGGCAGGCGGCGCCCGCGGTCACCGCGAGCACGATCGGGTCCTCCTCGAGGAGCTTCGCCGTGAGGGACTGCCGGCACGGCGCGCATCGCTCAATGCTGGCGCCGATCAGCGCGGCCGCGGTCCGCAGGTCCGGCACGGTCTCGACTCCCCACCGGCCGGGGTCAGGCTGGAGGTCCGTGGCCGACGGGCCGCTGGCGTGCACGTGAAGGCTTCCCGCGTTGGCGGCCGCGTAGGCGACGCCGGAACGGCAGCTCCTGTCTCTCGCCCGGCTCTTACGGCCGTGGCTCTTGGTCATACAGCTCTCGCATTTCCCGCGCCCCGGCCCCATGACCCGATGCGCGTGACGAAGAGCAGCATGCGGAAGGCTCAACGGCCCTGTGGCCGCCGGAAGACGTACGCCTCACACTGATGCTCACAGACCGGACCCTCGTGCGCGGGGTCCGCGGGCACCTTCGCCGTGGTGCACCCCGGTCATGGGCCAGGAAGCGGGCTTGGGCCGGTGCGCCGGCCACTGCTGCGCAGCGTACCGGTTTTGGAGAGCTGGCCTGGGACCACGCACGCGAGCAGGTCCCGGGCGGGACCGAGGAGGAGGTCGCCGATGCTGCCGCCGCCTTGCTGCGGCGGGCCCACGACGGTCCTGCCGCGGAGAAGGGCCGCCCGGCCAAACGCTCACGGCGCGACCGACGGGTCGCCGACTCCCGCCGTCTGGCCCGGGACTACGAGACCCTGCCCGCCACCAGCGAGGCCATGAACCGGTGGTCGATGGTCACGCGGATGAGCCGGCGTCTGGCACGGTCACGGGCCGCCGTCCGGCGCTGAATGCCCCCGACGCCTCCAAGAGGAGCCACTGTAGGTTCACATTTGGAATGTCCCGTTCCGTCGAGGCGGACCTGGGTTTTCCCTATCGTCTCATTTGAGGGACATGGCACTCCTGTCTCACGATCTTGTCCCTTGAGGTCCGCTACCGCCGCGTATGCCATGTCGCTGGGCCGGCGCTCATCCGTGAGCGATCGGGAGTGCGGCGAGGCGGTCCCAAGTGATGGATCGGCCCAGCTGCCCACGGTCACGTCGACGAGGCGCACGCGTCGACGTGCAGGGTGACCGCAGCCGTGGCCTACGACTCAGGCAGGTGCAATACGCCTGTGTGTCGCGGGATGTGGCGTCGGATCCGGACATCGACGTGCGCGATCATGGCCGACAGGTCGGCGTCGCTGCTCATTGGCGGTGCTCGTCTTGAGTGCGCGTTCGGTCCTGCGCGACTGGGTGAAAACGGGTGAGCAGGTCGCGTCGGCCGCGGACGGACAAGCCGAGTTGGCTGGCGAGTTCGAGATTGATCACGCCGGTGAGTAGCCCGAGGACGGCACGGGGTGGTCCGTCCAGGACGAGGTCCGGGTCGGCGGCACGGCCGAGCCGCGTGTGAATCTCGCCGCCCCGTAGCTCGATAACAGCCGACTCACCGGACGCGACGACTTGGATGATCGCAGGTGGACCGTCAGGATCCGCATCGGTGGTGAACCACGTCGGGGCGTAGGCCAGCCACTGCGCCTGGAACGCGTCGTCCGGCCGCTCGGCGGTCATGAACCGCAGCCCCCACAGCCCGAGTGACTTCAACACCGGCTCCAGCGCCAGCCCGTCCTCGCTCAGGGTGTAGAGGACCGTGGCGACCGGTGGTGGCGCGTCCTCGCGAGTGATCAGTCCGGCTTCCTCGAGCTCCTTGAGGCGGGTCGACAGCAGGTTCGTCGCAACACCCGGCAGCCCCTTCTTCAGATCCGTGAACCGACACGGGCCTTGCAATAGCAGCTCCCGGACGATCAGCAGCGTCCAGCGGTCCCCCACGACATCGAGAGCACGGGCGATCGAACAGTACTGGCCATAGCTCCGCATGCACCCAGCGTAACTCGCACGTGGTTTAGTTTCCAAATCTAGTGGTTGAAAAAATCTACCAGTCGCGCCTAATCTTCAACCATGACTCGTGCACCGTCGAAACCGCTCGTGCTCGTCGCATTGCTGACGGCCTCGTTCGTGATCAACCTGGACACCACTCTGGTCAACGTGGCGCTACCGACGCTGACGCGTGAACTGGGCGCCTCCACCGCGCAGTTGCAGTGGGTCGTGGACGCCTACAACCTCGTATTCGCCGCCCTGCTGCTGACCTCGGGAAGCCTGTCCGACCGCTTCGGCCGCAAGGGCATGCTCATGGCCGGTCTGGTGGTGTTCGGCGTGGCCAGCTTCGTCGGCGGGTACGCCACCTCCCCGGCGGAGCTGATCGCGGCCCGGGCCGTGATGGGTCTGGGGGCCGCAATGACGTTCCCGGCCACGCTCTCCCTGCTCACCGGCGTCTTCACCAGCCGTAGAGAGCGGGCGTTGTCCATCGGTCTGTGGGGTGCGACGGCCGGTATGGCCATCGCGCTGGGGCCGATCGCGGGCGGCTTCCTGCTGGAGCACTACAGCTGGTCGAGCATCTTCTACACTCTCGGCCCGGTGTCACTGGCCGTCATCGCCCTGGTCGCGCTGTTCGTCCCCAGGGCTCGGAATCCCGTCCCGCACCGCCTGGACTTCCTGGGCCTCGTCCTGTCCGGCGGATTCATGGGGCTCCTCGTCTACACCATCATCGAGGCCCCGAACCGTGGCTGGGCATCGGCGGCGTCGCTCGCCGGGTTCGCCGGCGCCGCGCTCCTGCTGATCGGGTTCATCGCCGGCGAGCGCCGCACCGGCCAACCGATGCTCGACGTACGGCTGTTCAAGGACATGCGCTTCAGTGCCGCCAGCGCCGCGGTCACGATCGCGTTCTTCACTCTCTTCGGGTTCATCTTCCTGATGACGCAGTTCTTCCAGTTCGTCCGGACGTACAGCCCCCTGTCCACCGGCGTCCATCTGCTACCGGTCGCGGTCTCCGTCGCCGTCGGATCGACCCTCGGGACGCGGCTGGCGGTCCGTGTCGGCACCAAGGCGATCGTCATGGCCGGGCTGGCCCTGCAGGCGATCTTCTACTTCTGGGTCGCCGGCGACATATCCCCGACCCTCAGCTACGGGATCATCGCCGTCCAGATGGTCGTCTACGGCCTGGGCATGGGCCTGACCTCCGCGCCCGCGACCGAGTCCATCATGGGAGCGGTCGCAGCCGATCAGGCCGGCGTGGGGTCCGCCGTCAATGACTCGACCCGCCTTCTCGGCGGAACCCTCGGCGTCGCGGTCATCGGCAGCGTGTACGCCTCGCTCTACGGCACTCGACTCGACGCCACCCTTCCCGCGGCACTGCCCCACGCGCTGACGGATCTCGCCCATCAGTCCGTCGGGGCGGCGTTCGGCGTCGCCGGCCAACTCGCCGCCCAGGGCCGGCCCGCCCTGGCCGACGACGTACGTCAGGCCGCGACCGGCGCCTTCGACCACGGTCTCAGTGTCGGATGCGTCGTGGCCGGAGTCGTCGCGGTCGCTGGTGCGCTGCTCGCCGCCCTCTTCCTGCCCGCTCACCCTCCGCAACAACCCGAACCGGCGTACCAGCCAGCCCAGTTGGCCGACATCACCAGCGACTGAAAGGACCCGGTGCCATGACCTACGGAGAAACCGCCGTCAACCAGACCATCGACCGACTCCTGAGCGACCATCGCGATCTCGATGCCTCAGCCGACGGAGCCCTGGACAACCTCGACCAGTTCCACATCGGCGGCGCCGACGCAGTCGAACGGCTCATCCCCACCCTCGCCCTTGCACACGGTGATGTCGTCCTGGATGTCGGCTCCGGATTCGGCGGACCCGCACGCCAGATCGCCCGCCGCACCGGCAACCACGTCGTCGGCCTCGACATCACCCCGGCCTACGCAGACGCCGCACGCGACCTCACCGCAAGGGCCGGACTGAGCGACATCGTCCAGTTCCACGCGGGGGACATCGCCAGCCTCCAGCCCGATCCTGCCTTCGATGCCGCGCTCACCATGCACGTCCAGATGAACGTGCGGGACAAGATCACCTGGTTCCGTCACATCGCCGAACGCCTCGCCCCCGGCGCGCGACTGGCCGTCTGGGAAGTCTGCCAACCACACCAGGCCGCCCTGCCCTGGCCCATGCCCTGGTCACTCGACGGCACCGACAGCTTCGTCGTGTCCGCCGAGACACTGCTCGCCTGCGTCGAGGGGGCGGGCTTCGCCACCACCGAATGGACGAACGAGTCGACATGGGTCCAGGAATGGATCGCCAAGACCTTCGCGAACGGCCTGCCCGCAGGACCCGCACTACCGATGCTCCTCGACGACGGCTACACCCGCGTCATCAACTACACCACCGCGCTCGCCAACGGCTCCCTTGAAGTCTGGCGCGGCTGTTTCACCAAGGACGCCCGCTAAAGCCTCTTCCAGCTGCCCGTGGGCGGGGAGCTGGAACAGGCTTTAGCACTACTACGGGCGAACGATCAGATAGAAGTTCGTCTCAGCGCCGTGTCCTTTGGGCCGGACAAAGGCCACCGTCAATGAGAAAGGGACACGCGAAATGCGAACCTACAGCCACCCGCGCTCCGCCAGGCGCCGGGCTTTCGACCGCAACCCCTCGACCTTCGCCGGCGTCGCCCCAAGGCCCAGCTCCACCGCGATCTCCTTGGCCCGAAGCGGCCCGTGACCCGTGGACCGCTGATAGTCCGGCGCCAGAGCCGTCACCGGCAGCTCTTCCCGCCAGGGCGGCACTGTCGAGCCCGGCACCGGCGCGAGCGACAGTGCCGCTTCCTCCTTTGCCTCTGTCGTGGTCACGGCAGTGGACTCCGCCGCAGAGACTGCCAGGGCCTCGACCAGTTCCTCCCGCGCGATCACCCGCCGGTCGAGCTCGATCTCCGCGGCCTCCAACACCTCAGCCAACCGCGCGACTTATTCTCCGCTTCATATCGGCTGCACTTATGAAGTGGCCATGAGACTTGCAGTTCAGGGGCTTCACTCGTTTGGGTGGCTCGGGCGGTAGTCCGGGTCACCCAGGGGGTGTCACCCGCGGAGCATATGGCCCGTGACTCCCGGACGGGCGCTCAGCGCCTCGTCTCGTACCTGGTCAGGATCACGCCGCCGGGAAACGTCCGCGTCTCCACCAGGTTCAGGTTCACCCAGTTGTCCAGCGCGGTGAAGAACGGCGTGCCGCCACCCACCAGGACCGGCGCGGTGGCCAGCACGTACTCGTCAATCAGCCCGGCCCGCATGGCCGCCCCGGCGAGCGTCGCGCCGCCGATGTCCATCGGGCCGCCGTCCTCGGCCTTGAGCCGGGTGATCTCGGCGACCGCGTCGCCGGTGACCAGGCGGGTGTTCCAGTCGACCTTGTCGATCGTCGAGGAGAACACCACCTTCGACATGTCCCTCCAGCGGCGCGCGAACTCGATCTCCGCCGGGGTGGCGCCCGGCTGCTGGTCGCCGGTCGGCCAGTAGGAGCTCATCGTCTGCCACAGCTTGCGCCCGTACAGCGACAGGTCGGTCGCCTGCAACTGGTCGGACCAAAACTGGAACAACTCGTCGCTCGGCACGCTCCAGCCGATGTCGTCGCCGGGCGCGGCGATGTAGCCGTCCAGGGTCAGGTTCATGCCGTAGATCAGTTTCCGCATGGCGCCAGCCTTCCGTGAGTCGGTCTCACGCGTACAGACCGGCGCGGCGCGGGAAACTCATCGGTGCGTGATCCGCGGTGCCCGCCGCCCCGACGGCACCCAGGTCCACCTCCTCGCTGTGATGACCCGAACCGGCCTGGTCACCGCCCAACGCGAGGTCGGTTCCAAGACCAACGAGATCACCGTCTTCCGGCCGATGCTCGCCGAACTCGACCTGGCCGACACCGTGGTCACCTACGACGCCCTGCACTCCGAGACAGCCCACGCCCGCTTCCTGGTGGAGAAGAAAGCTCACTACATCGCCGTGATCAAACGGAACCAGCCGCTGCTGCACCAGCAAATGAAGCAGTTGCCCTGGCGGGACGTTCCGCTGCTGGGCAAGACCCGCGCCACCACACACGGCCGCGACGAGATCCGCCGCGTCAAGACCGCCACGGTCGCCTGCGGCCTCGCCTTCCCCCACACCGCTCAGGCCGTGCAGATCGTGCGCCGCCGCCGGACGGTCACCACCGGCAAGGTCACCTTGGAACGCGTCTGCGCCGTCACGGACCTGACGGCGCAGCAGGCTGATGCTCCCGAGATCGCGCACCGCGTGCGCGAACACTGGGGCATCGAGAACAAGATCCATCACGTGCGCGACACCGCCTTCGCCCGGGACGCCTCGCGCGTGCGGACCGGGACCGCGCCCCGGGCCATGGCGGCACTGCGTGACCTGGCCATCGGCGCCCTCCACCTCACCGGCTGCGGCAACATGGCCGCCGGCCTGCGCAAGCACGGTCGGCATCACGAACAAACAACTCGCGGACGCCTACTTACGGCGCGTGGTGATCAACACGCGCACGGAGTGGTGGCGGTCCGGCAAGCTGAAGGCAGTACTCACCGAGCGTCTCCCAGACTCGTCGGTTGAAGACTCCACCGAGCAACACGCCAACCGCGCGATGCTGATGGACGGCCTGAAGGAGCTGGCACCCAAGCAGCGCAGCGTCGTCGTGCTTCGATACTGGGAGCAGATGTCCACGGAAGAGACGGCCGTCGCCCTCGGCATAGCGCCCGGAACCGTCAAGAGCACACTGCACCGGGCGCTCGCCCAGCTCTGCCAGGAGCTGCAGCACCGTGACCCCGACTCGCCTTCAACAACAGCCGGCACTGCGAACCCGCCCACCGGCCACCAGCCACGATCCCTGCGCCGGACGCATCGCATCGCCTCTGCACACGGACACGGGGGTAGTCATGCCACCCGCACAGCGGTCCGTTCACTCCAGGCCGGTGGAGCGGGAGGCGGCGCAGGACCGGTCGCGGGCCCAGCGCTTGAGGTCGCCGACGCGGCAGAGGAGTTCGGCCGGGCAGCTTGTCTGCCAGACGTCGCGCGTGGCCCCGTCATCGCGCGCGTGAAGACACCCGAGGCGCCGATCCCCTCGCCGTCCCCTGGCCGGCCTGCCCCACCCACCAACCTGGACCTGTCCGCCGACAACCAACAGCGCCATTCCACCGTCTTTTAGTACGACAAAGGCTGGGGGGCGAGGATGAACTGGCCCAGGCTCATGGGCGTCACGGCGGCTGGTCTCGCGCTGTGCGGGTGCGCCATGTCGGCGTGTACACCCGGAGCGAGGCAGAGTCCGGGCGTGTCCGCGACCAGGGCGGACAAGACCCCGGACAACGCCGCGAGCACGTCTACCGCCACGCACCGCAAGCCCGTGCTGATCCTGAACGGCCAGCTCGACGCCCGCCCTGGGGAACTGGTCGACATACGAATCGACGGCATCAGCCGCACCCAGGGACGCGACGGGGTGACCGCCGACTCGCGCGCGTTCGCTGCACCCGCACGGATGCGATGGCAGGACGGGGTCTACTGGACCGTGGCGACCCTCGCGATGACGGACAGGCCCGGCTGGTACCCGCTGTCGGTCACCGTCGCAGGCCACACCGTGGCCCGCGACAAGGTTCAGGTCGTGCGCTCCGAGCGCCCGTCGTTCACCGTGCTGGCGTCGTCGAGGGTGACCCGCCCCGGGGAGTCGGTGTCGCTGCACTTCGACGACCTGTACCCAGGTGAGCGGGGCACCGATTTCACCGTACGGTCCGCAGCTCTGCCCAGGCCCGTGCGTCTCGTCCACGACACCACATACGACTTCTACAACCCTCGGGCCTTTTCCGCCCAGCCGGAGCTCAAACCCGACCTTGCGGATGGCCCATACACCTTCGAGCTGTACGGTCCGCACGGCCACGCCATCACCGCAAGGGGCCTGACGGTCCGAGCGTCCCGTCCAGGCGAACCCGACTACCTCGGCAAAGCGTACGGCCCCGACTTCTACGACCCACACACCGGCGGTCCCGACAGCGGTCACGGACACGACTTCAAGGTCCGCCCCGGAGGGCGGGTCTCGGTCGTATGGCACGACAAGGAACCGGATGCAGGCGAGGACACACGGCTGACCGCCACCTCACCCGCGTTCACCCACGTACTCCACCTCAACCGCGACTCCAGCAAGAGCGCCGACGGCGATGACCCCCGCTACTTCAACACGGCCACCGTCCGTACCGACATCAAGCCGGGCCGCTACCCCGTGACGGTTGTCGCCCACCACGGCCGCGTGAAGAAGATCGGCTACTTGATGGTGACGGCCCGGTAGGTCGCAAGCTTGAGGCCGAGGGCATCGGGTGGAGGCTGCGCAAGTGCTGGGCGAGCATGTCGCCGTAGCGGTCGGCGTAGTGGATGCCTTCGACGACGACGTGGTACCCGGCATCCAGGGCGTAGCGGGCCGTGAGCCCAATCAAGCCGATATTCGCGGCTCCTGACCGGTCCCGCTCGCGCAGCACGATGCGGCGAAGGTTGTCCTGGCCGACCAGGGCCGGGCCGCAGCCGAACTTCTCGCGCAGGTCGGCCGCGACGGACGACTTTCCCGAGGCGCTGGTGCCGCGCAGGATCACGAGCCGGGTTTCTTCGCTGCCCACCATCACGGCGGCCACGCTACCGACGGCCAGTGACACCGCCTGGGGCGTTTCGTTGAAGCCGGACCGTCACACCTCACGCCAGCGGCGCGCCGGGCTCTTCCGGGCCGGACGCACCGCCGTCTCATATACGTAGTGTGCGTGGCGTGCTCAGCCAGAACGTCCCGCGCGGCGAAGTCGTCCTGAAGCCGTGCCACCAAGCGGTCTCCGCTGCCGCCTGCCACATGGAGTTCGCACCCAGAGGTGGCGCGTCGGCCGCGGGAGAGCCGGGCGGTGATGTCGGACGACATCCCCTATGCGCAGGTCGCGGCGCAGGCGGCGCCTGATCCCGGCGTCGGCGCCCCGGGGTCCCGGGTGCCCGTTCCTGCAGGTCAGAACCGGCGCCCGCCGCCTCGGCCGCCGTCACGTCATTCGTGCCAGTCGACCACTCCGACGTGCTGTGATGAGCCTCACCGCAAACATGAGGGCCCCCTCGAGTACGCTGGGGCAACGCCGAACATGAGGGTCCCCTCCGAATGATCCTCGCAGTTCAGCACCCGGCCGATCCGGATTCCCCGGATCACGGACAGGACGGCCGCCCGGTCAACGGAGTCGCGGCACATCACAAGGAGATAACCATGAACAAGTGGATCAAGCGCGTCTCGACCGCTGTCGCTTCTACGGCGCTGGCAGGCGGAGCCCTTCTCGGAGTCAGCAGCACGGCGTCAGCGGCGACGGCCTCGGCGCCCGGGGAGCACACACAGTCCGCGAGCACCGCCTTCACCACCAGCGGCAACCGCGCGGACGGATACCAGAGCGCTCACCACGAGGCACAGGACGACAGCTGGGGCGCACCCCGCGGCTGGTACACGAACGACGACCGACAGGGCCACTACGGGCAAGAGCGCTGGAACGGTAACCACGTGTACGTCTGGGACGGGTACCGCTGGGACGAGGCAACGACGTGGCACCGCGTCAGCGCCGAGCGCTGGTACCTGGACCAGGTCGCGTGGTACGCGGACCAGCGCTGATGCGGCCGCAGGCCGGCACGGTCGGTTTGACCGGCCGCAACGACGCGGCTTTGGGCTGTGCCGTTGCGACTCGTCAAACCGACCGCCCGCCGAGCCGACATCGAGCGCGAGCCGGTGAAATCGCCCCCCGGCCGAACGGGAACAACACGCGGGAGCCGTGTGTGCTGCTCCCGCCCTCCGGCGCTATTGGTCGCGCTGGCGCTACCGCCGCGCCCCGCGTCTCGAAGCACACGGGGAGCCATCGCAGTGCCGGGCGAGCGGGAACACGTGAAAGTGAGGGACAGTGAGATCGGTCAGAACCGTGGCACACGAGCTGCCCGTGCGGCTCGTCTTGTCGCACGACCTGTCGGTATCGATACGTGCAGAACTGGGGTACGAGGCGGATGATCCCTATGCCGTGCGTGCCCTCTTCCACACCCTGGACCAGAGCGGAACAGTCGAGTGGCTCCTCAGTCGCGACATGTTGGCTCAGGCTCTGAGCGAGCACACCGGGCACGCAGACGTGCACATGTGGCCGACCAATGACTCGGGACGCGATGTGGTGCGCATGGTTCTCAGTTCGCCTGCAGGATCGGCCCTGCTCGAGTTCCCCGCGCAGGGCGTGGAATCCTTCCTGCGCGAAACGTGGTCCGCAGTGCCGCCGGGGACCGAATCCAGCCGGTTCGACCTGGACGCCGAACTGGCACAGCTGCTGGCGGGAAGCTGAACGCCTCCCCTGGATGGTGACTCCCCCGTGGGACTGAGGGCCCGGATGCCGACCGCGGCACCGGGCCCGCCGCATGTCCCGCTGTGTGCCGTGCACCCGACGTCTTATGCCCGGTTGCCCGACATCGTCAGCCGCGGCTCATGCCTTCTCGCGGCACTCGCGGCACTCCTCCTCGGGGCACTCGAGAGTGGTGAGGGTCTGGTCGACCTGCTGGTGGGTCAGCGGGGGTTCGGGCAGCTCGTGGGCGCCCTCGGTGCGGAAGGCGTCGAGCAGCAGGTGGAGGTGGCGGCGCCAGGCGTTGGGGGCGACGGCACGGGTGGCCTGGATGATCCCCACTTGGGACCAGATCACGAAGACGACGTCCTCCGGAGTGACATCGTCACGCAGGACGCCCTGCTCCTGGGCGTTGCGGAAGATCTGAGCGAGCAGTTCCTTCGTGCGCTCGAACATTCCCCTGCCGAGCGCGTGGACGGGCAGGCGGGCCGAGACCAGGTCGTTGAAGGCGCGGTCACAGGCCTGCAGTTCACAGAGCTTTTCCAGGTAGGAGCAGAACCCCTCCCAGGCGTCCTCCATGGCCGCGGCCTCTTCGGATGCGGCCAGCAGATCCGTGAACTTCGCGGTGAAGAGCTCTTCGACCAGGTCGAGCCGGCGGGGGAAGTGCCGGTAGACCGTGCCGATCGCGACGCCCGCCTCGCGGGCAACACCCTCCAGGGAAGCGTCCAGCCCCTGCTCGGCGAAAGCCTTGCGGGCAGCGGCCACGATCGCGTCCCTGTTGCGCTGCGCATCGCGGCGCAGCGGTTTGGCCGGCGCCTGAGGCGCGGACAGGACGTGCTGGTGACTCATACATCCAGACTAACATGAGGGACCCCTCAAATTAGATTGTGATCGTGCTCACGGTACGGACGGAACGTGGCCAGAAGCACGCACGCACGGCGCGCCGAAGACGACGAGACTCCGGCTCAGACCGCCAGGACCAGCTGGGTGATGGCCCGCCGGGTTCTCCGTCCGGCACCGGCCGACCAGTGAAAGCGTCCGCCGGCAGCTGTCACGGAACGCCTTGTCCACGAACTGCTGGTGGTCGAGGCCGCACTGTCGGTGTGCGCAGCCTTCGTCCGTCTCGCCGCCTTCCCTCTCCCTGGGGTCGCCGCTCCACTACCGATCCGGGCCGTCCCGCCCGGTGGCTGCCGTCGGCGTCCGAGTCGTCGTACGAGCTATGACAGGGATCACAGCGCCACTGGTCGGCCTCAGGGGAATGCATGCTCAGTCATGTTGTTTGATTTGCATGCGAAGTCATGTATCAGCAGGGAGCACAGCATGCAGTTCGGCATCTTCGGGGTCGGTGACATCTCACCCGACCCGACTACGGGGCGTACCCAGAGCGAGGCGGAGCGGATCGGCAACCTGATCAAGATCGCCCGGCGGGCCGACGAGGTGGGCTTCGACGTCTTCGCCCTGGGCGAGCACCACAATCCACCGTTCGTGATGTCCTCGCCACCGGCGCTGCTCGCCCACATCGCGGCGCTGACGGAACGGATCATCCTGAGCACCGCGGTGACCCTGATCACGACCAATGACCCGGTGAAGATCGCCGAGGACTACGCGATGGTGCAGCACGTCGCCAAGGGGCGGCTCGACCTGATGCTCGGACGCGGGAACACCGTGCCCGTGTATCCGTGGTTCGGCAAGGACATCCGCCAGGGTGTCCCCCTCGCCCTGGAGAACTACAACCTGCTCCACCGGCTGTGGCGCGAGGACGTGGTCGACTGGGAAGGACAGTTCCGCACCCCGCTGCAGGGCTTCACCTCCACCCCGCGCCCGCTGGACGACGTCCCGCCGTTCGTGTGGCACGGCTCGATCCGCAGCCCTGAGACCGCCGAACAGGCGGCGTACTACGGCAACGGGTTCTTCGCCAACCACATCCTGGCCCCGAACTTCCACTTCAAGCCGATCGTCGAGCTCTACCGGCGACGGTACGAGCACTACGACCACGGCACCGCCGAGCAGGCCATCGTCGGACTGGGCGGCCAGGCGTTCGTCGCCAAGCGCTCCCAGGACGCGGTCAACACCTATCGGCCCTACTTCGAGAACTATCCGGTCTTCCGCGGCTCGAAGCTGGAGGACTACATGGCGGGCACGCCGCTGACCGTCGGCAGCCCCCAGGAAGTGATCGAGAAGGTCCTCACCTTCCAGGAGGGCTTCGGGGATTACCAGCGCCAGCTCTTCTCGGTCGACGCCCTCGGCCTGCCGGTCGACATGGCGCTGGAGCAGGTCGAACTGCTGGGTACCGAGGTGGTGCCGGTGCTGCGCAAGGAGATGGCGGCCCGCCGTAAGCCCGGTGTCCCGGACGCCCCGACGCACGCTTCCCTCATCAAGGCGAAGTACGGCGACGCCGAGCCGCGTCAGCCGCGCCCGAACCCGAACCGAGGCGACAACCTGTCGGGCACCTCGCCGTACCAGGACAGCGACCCGGCCGTCGAAGCCAGCTTCCCGGCGGCGTTCTGATGGCCGGCGTCAGCCGACTGGCGAACGAGGCCTGGGAGGCGATGTTCCGGGCCCAGGCGACCCTCGCGCGAGAGTTCGAGTACGAGGGCGACTGGGGTGGCTTCCCGCCGCGCGAGTACGGCGTGCTCTACGCGCTGGCCGGAGCGAGGGACGGCTTGCGGATCACCGACCTGATCGACGACGCTCTGCTCACCCAGGCGGGGGTGTCCCGGCTCGTCGCCCGCCTGGAGAAACGAGGGCTCGTCGAACGGCGGCCCGATCCCGACGACGCCCGCGCCTGCCGCATCGTTCTCACCGCCGAAGGCCGTGAAGTGCAACGGCGCCTCGGCCGCGCACATGCTCGGCATGTCACGGCCGCGATGACCCGGGCCCTGACCCGCGAACAACTGGAGACGCTGCGTGAGCTCGGCCGCGCACTGGTCGCCGCGGCCCCGGCCTCTGCCGCCCACCGCACGAAGGCACCCACGAGGGACACCGCATGAACGACCTCGCCCCCGCCGCGACCTCGGTGACGATCACCGTCGTCAACGCCGGTGTCAGCGATCCGTCCTCGACCCGGCTGCTCGCCGACCGCATAGCACAGAAGACGGTCGACACCCTCGGGGCGTCGGGCACGACAGCCACCGTGCGCTCGCTCGACCTCGGCCCTCTCGCCACGGACATCGCGCAGAGCATCGTCTCCGGCATGCTGAACCCGAAGGTGCAGTCGGCCATGGAACTGCTCGCCCGGGCCGACGCGGTCATCGCCGCCACCCCGGTCTACAAGGCGGGGATCAGCGGCCTGTTCAAGTCGTTCGCGGACCTGATCGACAACGACCTGCTCATCGCCAAACCGGTCGTTCTCGCCGCGACGGGCGGAAGCGCACGACACGCCATGGTCGTCGACGACCAGCTCCGGCCGCTATTCGGGTTCCTGCGCACCATCCCGGTGCCCACCTCCCTGTACGCCGCACCCGAGGACTGGGCGTCGACCGACCTCGGCAAGCGCATCGCCCGAGCCGCACAAGAGCTCTCCGTCATGCTGCGCAGCGGAGCCGGTCGGCAGATCGCCGACAGCAACTGGAGTGACTACGACCACCAGTTCGGCGGCAACGCCACACGAGCGCAACGGTCCCTGGACGACGTCGACTTCACCACCGATCTCATGCGACTCGCCAGCGGCGGAAGCGCACGCCCTCAAGGTGGTGACCGGGCCGATGTACGTTGACGCACCCGCCCCGGAAAGGGGACAGGCGGGATCCGAGCGAGCAGCCCGACGCGCGACGGTGGTGGTCATAGGAGGCGGACAGTCGGGGCTCTCGGCCGGCTACCACCTCAAGCGGCGCGGCTTCGCCAGCGCCCTGACCGCCTCCGTCGGCTCCGACAACGACCGGACCTTCGTGGTCCCGCAACCTGCCCCGGACTTTCCAGGTGACAGTGGGTCAGAGGTCGAACTCCAGGTGCTCGATGTCGGTAAGGCGGACCTCCTCCAGCTGGCCGGCGCGGCGGCCGCTGTCCTGGAAGTACACCTCCTTGAGCGCTTCGGCGGCGATCTGCTGGAGCTGCTGGTCGCTGGCGCCTTGCTCCTGGGCGCCGAAGAGGCGGGCAGCGTACTGGGGTGGCAGCGCGACCGTCAGGTGCCGCAGCCGGTCTTCGTCAGTCGTGCCGATCGGCGCGGTGTAGCCGATCCGGGCGCGGGTGTCGATGACAATGCCGCCGGTGCTCGCCGCCCTCTGCCGCGCCTTCGCTCGGATCTGCGGCTGCCACCGCTTCATCACCTCGTTCTCCAGACGGGCGGCGAGGTCCGGGCGGGGCTTTTTGATCTGGTCTTTGACGTACCGCTCGACCGTGCGCTGGGAGATACGCAGCATCTGGGCGACGGCCCAGGTGCCCTTGAGCTGCTTGACCAGGTACCGCATCTGCGCGGGCGCGCTCTTGGGCGCCGGACGCGTGAACGCCTTCTGCACCGCGGCGTCCAGGCCGTCCCCGAACATGCTCATCACGCTCTACCTACTCCCCGTTGTCGGCGTCGGTGACGGTGCCGTCCTTGATGTACCGGGCGAGGTTGAGTTCCGGGGCGTCAAACTGCTCGCGGACGCCCTCGCCCCACAGCACGCTCTGGGTGCCCTCCCACTTCACCAGGCCGGGGTTCACGCCGAGCTTGAAGCCGCCCGGCAGCGGCTTGCCGTCCCGGTAGGGCAGGAAGTCCAGGGGGCTCTCGCCGTCGGCCGCGTACACGACGCAGTCCGAGAGGATCGCCACCGGGTACTGCCCCGTGAACGCCGCGTGCTTGACGAGCTTGCGGTGCAGGTTGATCCGCGTGCGGGAGATGACCGCCGCGCGGATGTCCGGCCGCCACGTCGGGCGGGACAGCGCCCGCCACGGCTGGCCGGGCTTCCAGCCCTCGCCACGGGGCCGCTCACGCAGCTTGCCCAGGCCGCCCTTGACCGTCGCCTTGACCGCCGAGACAACGAGCGCCAGCTGAAGGTCGCGCTGCCGGTAGCCGTCCATCGCCGTCAGGAAGTCGGCCGGCGACAGGTCCGCGCCGACGCCTAGGTCGGCCATCGTGGCGAGGTAGGCGTCACGCAGCCGGTTGTACCAGCCGTCCAGGTAGCGGCCGTTGTCGTAGCGCACCCACGCCTCGACCGGACGTACGTCGTAGCCGATCTCCTGCGCGTAGGCCACGGTCGGCGTGGCGTACCAGGCCGGGCCTTCCGGTCGCTCGCCTTTCGGTGTGAACGGGCTGGGCAGCAGACTCGCGTCCAGGTCCGCCCACTTGTCCTTGCCGACCTTCACACGGGACAGGTCGACGTGCGACAGGTCGACCAGCCACGAGCCGGGCAGCTTCGAGTCGAACACCGGCTGCTTGACCTGTGTCGGCTCGCCCAGCCCGACGACCAAGCCGTTGGCTCCGGCGGCGAAGGCCATGTTCACGTCGATGCCGACCAGGTGCCGCAGGGTGCACTCGGCATCGGTCATCGGCCGCGCCCAGTCGTATGCCTCCTCGAACAGCTTCTCCGCCGGGCCGCGCACGTGGAAACGCGGCAGGCCGGCCAGGAGCGGGTGCCCGTCCGGGGCCTCGCACGGCGCGCAGTCGACCGGGTCCTTGCCCAGCGAGCCGGGGTTGTGCTCGGAGTGCCGCTTGCCGTCGGCGCCGGGCTCGGAGGCGCGCGTCGGCGGGTGGAAGGCGGTCATCAGCTCCAGGCCGGTCACGGCGGTGGAGCCGCGCGGCGTCATCACCCGGGACGCGTACACGCCCAGGAGCCGGGCGAGTTCCGCTGGCGCCAGCTGTGCGGCATGGCCCCAGTGGCGGGTGTCGAGCGCGTTCCAGGACGGGATGCACAGCTGCACGCACATCCGCTCGGAGCCCTGCGCCGCGCGGTAGATCCGCGCCCACGGTCCGAACCCGCGCTTGGTGAGCTTCCACTCCGCGCGGGACAGCTGCTTGATGACCTTGTGGCCCTCCGGGATCCGCCCGGCGAGCCTCTCGTCCTCGGTGAGGGCGGCGGGCAGGCCGTAGCGCTCGAGTGCGGCCTCGGTGAGTACGAGCAGCGGGTCGGCGTCCTTGCCCGGCCCGGACAGCTTCGGCTGCCCGAGGCTGGCCTCCTTGAGGGTCCAGTCGACCAGGGCCGGGATCGACTTGGCGGGAACGTCCAGGACCAGACCGCCGACGCAGTACGCCAGCACCTGACCGTCTGTGTCAACGTCGATGACGGCGAGCGGCCCGTTCTCAAAGCGCAGGTCGTCGTCGGCCTCCACAGAAACAGGACCGGCCGCCTTCCCCGTCGGCCGCCGGGACAACGGCGTCCCGGTCCTCGCCGGGCGGGCAGCGTGGCCGGAGCGCTGCAAAACGCCCGACTTCGCGGCGACCGGCACGCTTTGCGGACCTGTGCCCGCGAGTCCGGGGCGCGAGGGGGCGGGCGGGGCGGGCGGGGCCGGCGGGCTGGGCGGGAAGCCGGGATTGCTGTCAGGAGGCAAGGCGGGCTGCGGGTAGCGGTGGGCGAGACCGTCGAGCAGTCTGCGGTATGCCTCCAGGCGCTCCCCCTTCGGTTCGGCCCGGCCCGCCTCCCACGCGGTGATACTCGGTACGCGCACACCCAGCGCCTGGGCGACGGCTGCCTGGGTCAGACCGGCCGCCTCCCGCAACCGCACCCGCTCGGTCGGAGAGGGCAGCACAGTGCCGCCGTCGACCGCGGCAAGGAGTGAGTCGACAGCCGAGAACAACTCGTCGGGCTGATGCGTCATCTGCGTTTCTTCCTACTGTTACCGGACGCCCTGGCGGATCTCTTCGAGCCGCGTCATCAGCCGCTGGTAGCGCTGGGAGGCTGCCTGGGAGGAGTTCAGGCCCTGATGGACGGCGATCTGCCGCCAGTCCATGCCCCGGCGCCTCGCCTCGATGACCACCTGGGTCTCCAGCCGGTCCAGCTCCTCGCGCATGTCCTCGAACAGGCCCAGAGCCGCGCCCACATCATCCGGGATCACGCCCGGCTGCTGACCGTGGATGCTCTGTTCGCCGACGGCCGCCAGCAGCCGCCCCACGAGCGATACGTCCTGCTCGACACGGCGCGCGGCCGTGGTGTCGTCCCCGGGTGCGGGGGCCAGTGCGGACAGGCGGTCACGGGCCTGCTGGCGGGAATCACGTGGCATACCCTCACCGTATCGCACCCCGGCAATGAAACAACGATTCATTGTTTCATTGACGACAGAGAGAGCTGTGTCGGCTCAGCTCCCCACACGCTGGTCCGTCCCGTCGCCTGTTGGCTCCGTGGCAGGGCTCGGTTCCGGGAGGCGGCAGATGGGAACGGTGCGACGGCTGTGCTGCGGCCCGGCATCTGCCACCGGCGTGGAACGGGGGAATACCGCTGCCGTTTTCCCGCCTAAGGCTCCCCGAATGTCCCCGCGGGCGGGTGCAGCGCCCGCACGCCGGCGTGGGTGGTGAGGATGCGGTGGTCGCAGTGGCGCAGCAGACGCGCCAGGTCGACGGGGAGTTCGGCGTGGTGCACCACGGTCACGTCCGTGCCGGTGGTGCGGTGCAGGGCCACCAGGTCCGCCCATAGGCCCCATCCGATGCGGTGCGCGCGCAGGACGGTCAGCCGGCGTACCGCCCCGGCTTTCAGCATGATCTAGCGCGGAACCCCGGGTGTTCACGACTCCGTTGGGAAATCCGTAAACCGGTGATGATGAGTGTGCCGGGCTGCCATGATCGGTCTGTTCGCTGATCGAGGGTGGGGCTGGATGTCGCT
>NZ_JBHVST010000074.1:0-56612 GCF_042885015.1 Streptomyces sp. NPDC058086
CCCGGGGCGGCACCAGCACCGGCCGTGGCGGTGGAGCTGGAGCCCGAGCCGGAGGAGGCGTGCGAGGCGGCAGGGGGCCCGGAACCCGAACCGGAGCATCCGGCGGCCACCACCCCGGCGAGTACGAGTCCGACGACCCCGAGACTACGGACGGTACGTACGCGTGCCATGGCCACTGCCCTCCTGGAAACCCCTGCCGAACCGGTGCGGATCCGACCGGACGGTCATGGCACCGACGCTAGGAGCCGCCCGGTTAACGCCCCGCACGGCGAGGGTTAGACGACGGCAAAAGCGCGTGGCGGCCCCCGCGTGATCCGGTGGCCGCCCCGCATCATGAGGGGCATGAGACAGCGTGTCGTGCGGGTGGCCGTCACCGCGGTGTTGGTAGCGCTGGCCCTCCTCGCGATCCCGCTGGCCCTCGCCGTCCGGGCCACCCTGTACGCCGACCAGCGGGACTCCCTCGAACGGGCCGCCCTGGCCGCCGCCGTACGCGTGAACCCCGACTACGCGACCGGTGACCCCGCCGAACTGCCCCCGCCGGGACCGGGCGAGCGGCTCGGCCTGTACGACCCCAAACCCCGGCTGCACACGGGCACCGGGCCCCGCAACGGGGATGCGGCGGTCCGCCTTGCCTTCCGTGGTGTCATTGCACGGACCCGGACCGGCAGCGAGCTCGTGGTCGCCGTGCCCGTCTCGCACGCCGAGCAGGTCATCGGTGTCGTTCGGGCCTCCTCCGCCGTGTCGGCGGTCAGGAACCGTGTCCTGCTGGACTGGGCGGTCCTGCTAGGCGCGGCCGTGTTTGCGCTCGCAGTCGCCGTCCTCGTCGCCCGGCGTCAGGCACGAGCGCTCGCCGCACCGCTGGAGGACCTCTCCCGGCACTGCCGCGCCGTCACCGAGGGCGACCTGAGCGCACGGGCCGCGCCCAGCACCATCGCCGAGATCGACCAGGTCGCCCGCACGCACAACGACATGCTGCACAGCCTCTCCGAACTCCTGCGCCACGAGAAGGATTTCACCGCCAATGTCTCCCACCAGCTGCGCACCCCGCTGACCGGGCTGCAGCTCACGCTGGAGTCGGGGCTCGCGCAGGACGACGCCCGGCTGCGCTTTGCCTTGGAGGAGGCGCTGGACGCCACCCGGCGGCTGCACGACACGGTGGAGGAGGTGCTGCGACTCGCGGGCTCGCCCGGCCCGCCGGGCGCCGTTGTGCCGGACCGGCCGGTGGCCCACCTCCTGGCGGAGACCGACGCCCGGTGGCACGGTCTCTTCGCCCAGGAAGGCAGGCGCCTGGACTGCGGCGTCCAGGACGCCCCGGCCGACGTCCTGGTGCCCGGCGCGCCCGTCGCCGAGATCCTCGGCGTCCTCCTGGACAACGCCCGTACGCACGGCCGGGGCAGCGTCCGCGTCACGGTCCGCGACCTCGACGACGCCCTCGCCTTCGACGTCGCCGACGAGGGAACGGTCACCGCCGAGCCGGAAGGCCTGTTCGCGCGCGGACGGACCAGCGGTCGCAACGGCGGTACGGGCATCGGCCTCGCCCTCGCCCGCGACCTGGCCGTGTCGCTCGGCGGCAGACTCTTCCTGGCGGGCGGCGACCCCACGACGTTCACGCTGCTCGTCCCCGTCGGCCCTGGCGCGCCCGTCGCCCCCGCCACCCGGTAGTCAGGATGTGTTCAGAGTCCCGCTGGCAGGGTCGGGCCTCATGACTGAGACTTCTGAGACGCCCGGGGCCTATGTCCGCAGTGGGGCGGCCCCCGGCCACCACCTCCGCTGGAACAAGGTTCCCGAGGTCACCGCGTACTTCTGGATCATCAAGGTGCTGTGCACCACGGTCGGCGAGACCGCGGCGGACTTCCTGAACTCGAACCTGGGCATGGGCCTGACCGGCGTGTCGCTGCTGATGAGCGCGCTGCTGATAGGGGTCCTCGTCGTCCAGTTCCGCACGAAGGCCTACCGGCCCGGCGTCTACTGGTCCGCCGTGGCACTCATCAGCGTCGTCGGCACGCTGATCAGCGACAACCTCACCGACAATCTGGGCGTGTCGCTGACGACCTGCACCACCGTGTTCGCCGTCGCCCTGGCCGTCGTCTTCGCCATCTGGTACCGCCGCGAGGGAACGCTGTCCATCCACAGCATCGACACGGTGTCCCGCGAGGCCTACTACTGGCTGGCCGTGCTGTTCACCTTCGCGCTGGGCACCTCGGCCGGCGACCTGGTCGCCGAGAAGATGGCCCTCGGGTACTGGGTCTCCGCCATCCTGTTCGGCCTCGCCATCGCCGCGGTGGCGGTCGCGCACTTCGCCCTCGGCCTCAACGCCGTGCTGAGCTTCTGGATCGCGTACATCCTGACCCGCCCGCTGGGTGCCTCGATGGGCGACTACCTCTCGCAGCCGACCGGCGACGGCGGCCTGGGCCTGGGCACCACGGTCACCAGCGTGCTGTTCCTCGCGGTCATCCTCGCTCTGGTGGTGTACCTGTCGATGACCCGCAAGGACGTCACCGAGTCCGAGCGGCAGCTCAGCCTCCAGTAGGCGCCTCCAGCGGGGAGGACGTGCTCAACCCGCGGGCAGCGTGACCACGAACGTCGCGCCGGAGGTGTGCCGCCCGTCGTGGTCCACCTCCGCGCCGGCGGAGCGGGCCAGGCGTCGCGCCAGCGGCAGCCCGAGGCCCGCTCCGCCGTGTCCGTCCTCGGGATCGGCGCGCCGGCCGGGCTGGAAGAGCTGCGCCGTGAACGACGCCGGTACGCCGGGACCGTCGTCCCCGACCTCGACGCGTACGCCGCCGGGCTGAGCGCGGGCCAGGATCTCGACCCGGGTGCGTGCGTGCCGCAGGGCGTTGTCGAGCAGCGGGCTGACGATGCGCTCCAGAAGGGCGTCCGGCACCCCGGCCGACAACCGCGCGTCCGGGACGGTGACGACGACTTCCACACCCTCCTTCGTGGGGCCGAGGCGGTCCACCAGGCGGTGCAGCACCGGCAGCACGTCGGCCGTGCCGGGCGCGGTGGCCGCGCTGTCGCGTGCCTCGTCGAGCAGGGTGTCGCAGATCGTGCGCATGGACTGGGCCGCGTCGGCGATCGCCGCGTGCGTGGCCTTGGTGTCGGCGTCGGAGCGGGGGCGGGCTCCCCACCAGTCGAGCTCGGCGATGATCCGGGCGAGCGGGTTGCGCAGCTCGTGCGACAGCTCCCGGGTGAGCTGCTGTTCGTGCCGCAGCAGCGCGCGGATGCGGTCGAGGAGGGCGTCCAGCGAACCGCCCAGCTGGGCGAGTTCGGTGGGCCGGGTCACGGAGCCGAAGCGCTCCTGGGAGGCTATCGCGCTCCACTGGGTGGCGTGCTCGGTCATCGAGCGCACGGGACGCAGGGCACGGCCCACTGCCAGCCGCGTCAGCGCGTATGTGCAGGCGAGCATCGCGGCGTCGAGGGCGAGGGACGCGAAGAGCATCGTGTCGGCCGAACTGCGGTACGGGGAGAGGTCCAGCGCCGTGACGACGGCAGCGGTGCCCTTGCCACCGGGCACCGGGCGCGAGCACAGCCGTACCTCGTCGTGACTGTGCACGGTGACGCAAGTCCGGGCGTCGCGCGCCACGAGCCGGCCGGCGGCGCGGGTCAGCGGGCTGGTGGCGGTGGCGGACGTGGGCTTCTCGAGCAGTCGGCCGCCCGAGTAGATCCACACGTTCGTGTCGAGGAGCTCCTCGCCCGGGGTCTCCAGGACCCGCACCCGGGAGCCGTCGGTGACGACGGTCGCGCTGACGGCGGCGGCCCGCGTGCGCAGCTCGTCGTCCGCCTGGTGCTGGAGGTGACGGCGTACGACCGTGTTGAACGCGACCGTGAGGATCACCATCAGGATCGTCGCCGTGGTGAGCGCGACCAGGGAGAGTCGGCCCCGCAGGGTGCGCGGCCACCATCGTGAGGCGAACGCCCTCATGACCGTGCCTTCGTGTCGGCTGACAGGGCCCTCGTGGCACCGGCTGACAGGGTCTTCATGACAGCCGGTGGCCGATGCCGCGCGCCGTGGTGATGGTCAGCGCGCTGCCGCCGTCCCGGAGCTTGCGGCGCAGCCGGGTCAGATACTGGTCCAGCGTGTTGTCGCTGACCTGAGCGCCTTCCGGCCAGCCGGCCCTGATCAGCTCCCGCCTGCGGACGATGTCCCCGGACCCCGCCATCAGCGCCGCCAGCAGCCGGAACTCCGTCGGGGTGAGGCCGACCCGGGTGCCCTCGACGGTGAGGCTGTGCCCGACCGGGTCCAGGACCAGGTCCCCGGCCGTGGTGGCCGGGAGCGGTCCGCTGCGTTTGAGCGCCGCCCGCAGCCGGGCGGCGAGCTCCGTCAGGTGGAACGGCTTGGGCAGATAGTCGTCGCCGCCGGCCGAGAAGCCCGCCAGCCGGTCCGTGAGGTGGTGATGAGCCGTCAGGAAGATGACGGGCGAGAGGAAACCATTGGCTCTGATCGCCTGGCACACGTCCCGCCCGTCCGCATCGGGCAGCCCGACGTCCAGCACGGCCGCGTCGACGTCGTCCCCGGCCAGCCGCAGCGCGGTCGCCCCGTCCGGGGCGGGCACGGTGTCGAAGCCCTCGTCGCGCAGCCCGCGCAGCAGGACGTCACGCAGGGCGTGGTCGTCCTCGACGACCAGGATCGTGTGCCGCATGGTCCTCCTTCAGCAGCTCCGGAAGGGTGCTTGCCTGTTTCCCGTAGCCGGTAGCCGGTAGCCGTAGCCGTAGCCGTAGCCGTAGCCGTAGCCGTGGCTCTGGGTGTGGCCGCAGCCGTGGCCGGTGGCCTACGCCGAGATCAGCAGCGGCCGCAGCCGCGAGTCCGTCAGCCGGCCCGCCAGCGGGTCGGAGAGTCTGCGCAGAAGGGTCGTCAGCAGCATCGCGATCAGCGTTCCGACCAGGACACCGGCGACCACATCGTGCGGATAGTGCGCGCCGACCCAGACCCGGGACACGGCCATCAGACAGGCGGCCAGCAGGGCGATGGTGCCGAGGCGACGGGAGACGTAGAGCAGGGCCACGGCGGCCGCGGCGGCGATGACCGTGTGATTGCTGGGGAAGGACCAGTCGCCCGGCGCGGGACACGCCTCCAGCGTCTTCACGTGCAGGCTCTGACAGGGGCGGTCCTCGCGGACGACCATCTTGAACAGGGAGTTCACCCCGAACGCCACGACGACGATCACCGGCACCGCGAGCGCGACCATCGCCGCCTGGGCGCTGCTGCGACGGGCCTGCCACCAGCCCACGAGCATGAGAACGGCGAACAGCGCCAGCCCGTACGTCGACCAGGCGGACACCAGGCCGTCCAGCCAGGACGGGGCGTCATGGGCGAGATTCACCACGTAGGTGTAGGCGGAGCCGTCGATCGACGACCCGTTGAACGCGAGCATCATCCCTCGGCGCCCTTCTCCGCGGTCGTGGCCGCGCCCTTGCGGGAGCGGCGGAACTCCGCGGCCAGCGGGATCAGCGACACGAAGACGATCACGGCGATGATCGGGAGCAGATAGCGGTCGACGTTCGGAATCGACGAGCCCAGTGCATAGCCCGCGAGGGTGAGGCCGATGCTCCAGACGAGACCGCCGACGACCTGCCACACGGTGAACGTGCGGGCGGGGACCTGGAGGGCGCCCGCCATCGGGTTCAGCACCGTGCGCACGACCGGGACGAAGCGGGCCAGCACGATCGCCTTCGCGTGGCCGTACCGCTCCAGCAGCTCCTCGGCGCGCTTGGCTCCCTCGTGCAGCCGGGGCGAGCCGCTGCGGGCCAGCAGAGCGCCGCCCGCCTTGCGTCCGATGAGATAACCGCACTGGGAGCCGGCCAGCGCGCCCACGGCGGCGCAGACCAGGAGCGGCCCCAGGGACAGCTTCAGGCCGCCGTGGCCCGACCCCGTGCACAGCAGGCCCGCCGTGAACAGCAGCGAGTCACCGGGCAGGAAGAAGCCGATCAGCAGCCCGGTCTCCGCGAACATCACCACGCCGACGCCCAGCACACCGAAGGCGGCGAGCAGGGACTGGGCGCTGAGGATGTTCACCGCCAGCTCCGACCCGAGCTGTGATCCGAGCTGTGACGCTGCGAACAAAGGTGCGGCCATCGCCGGGAGCCCTCTCATACTGGACGGGCGGGCGCGGTCGTGACGGCACCCGAGTGACTACAATCCTGTAGACGGTCTACTGAACTGTAGACGATACCGGGGTGAGGATCGTTCCCATGACCAGCGCGAAGGACGAACGCCGACCGGCGGGTGAGCTCGAGGCTTCCGTCATGGCCGCCCTCTGGGCCGCCGGCGCACCGCTGACGCCGGGCCGCGTCCAGACGGAGCTCGGCTCGGGGCTGGCCCGTACGACGGTGACGACGATCCTGTCGAGGCTGCACGAGAAGGGGATCGTCCGCCGGGAGCGCCAGGGCCGCGGCTTCGCCTACTTCCCCGTCCAGGACCCGCACGGCCTCACCGCCCGCCGCATGCACACCGAGCTCGACCGGGACGAGGACCGGGAGACGGCGCTCGCCCGGTTCGTCGCCCAGCTCAGCCCCGACGACGAGCGTCTCCTGCGTGATCTTCTGGAATCGGGTGAGCCACTAGAATCGGGTGAGTAATGACCACTCTGCTGATCATTCCGCTGCTCATCCCGCTTCTGCTGCCCTTCGCGCTGCCGGGGCTGGCCCGCCGCTGCCTCGACCGCCTCGCGCCGGTCGCCGCGCTGTGGGCACTGACGCTCACGGTCCTCGTGCTGGCCGGCGCCTCCGTGGCCGCGCTCGGCGCGCTGCTCCTCACCGGCCTGCTCAAGCTGCCGGTCCTGGCGGGCCTGGGTGACCTCGTCCACCCCCTGCGCACCCCGTCGAACCTGATCGTCCTGCCCCTGGCGGCGGCGGCCACCGGCCTCCTCACCGTCGGCGCCGCGACCCTCGTACGCTCCGCCCTGCGCCAGTTGCGCGCCTTCCGCACCGCCCGCAGTCAGGCCGACCGCCGACCCGCCGCGGGCGACCTGTGCGTGATCGAATCTCCCCACCCGGACGCGTACGCGCTGCCGGGCCGTCCGCACCGCATCGTCGTCACCACCGCGATGCTCCGCAGCCTCCGCCCCGAGGAGCGCGAGGTGCTCTTCGCCCACGAGCGGGCTCACAACGCGGGCAACCACCACCGCTTCCTCGTCGCGGCCGAGATCGCCGCGCACTGCCATCCCGGGCTGCGCGCGGTCCGCGACAGCATCGCGCTCGCCGCCGAGCGCGCCGCGGACGAGGCCGCCGCCACGGCGGTGGGGGACCGGCGGCTGACCGCGCGCGCCATCGCCCGCGCCGCCCTCGCCACCACGGCCGCCCGCTCCGTCCGCCCCGACTTCGCCGCCGCCGCGACCACCGGACCCGTACCCCAGCGCGTCGCGGCCCTTCTCGCGACTCCCGGGCGCCGCTCCCGCGCCGCCTCCTGGATCGCGCTCCTCCTCGTCGCCTGCGCGACCGTCTCCGCCTCCGCGGCGGCGACCGGCGTCCTCGCCTTCCATCACGAGGTGGAGATCGCCCAGGGCGAGGAGACCCGCTGACCTTTCCGGGCCGGGGTGCCGGGTCAAGGCCGTGACGCCCATCTGTTTCCCTGCGGAATCTTCATTTACGCTCAGCGAGAGGGATGTTCTCCTGAGTGGGGAGTCCGGGGGTCGCCTACGTCGACGCCCCGGTGTCCGGCGGTGTGGCGGGCGCCAGGGCCCGCACCCTCGCCGTGATGTACGCCGGGAGCGACGAGGCCTGCGCCCGCGTCGAGCCGGTCCTCGCCGCCCTGAGCGACCGCCGCCACCGGGTGGGCGACCGCCCGGGCCTCGCCCAGGCCCTGAAGCTGGCGAACAACTTCCTGGCGGCCACTACACTCGCCGCGACCAGCGAGGCGATCGCCTTCGGCAGGTCGGTGGGTCTCGACATGGCGACCATGGTGGAGGTGCTGGACGGGGCCAGCGGGCGCAGCGCCGCGACGAACGACAAGTTCCCGAACCATGTCCTCACCGGCCGCTACGCCGCCGGGTTCACCAACACGCTCATGGCCAAGGACGTACAGCTCTACCTGCGCGCCGTCGAGGAAGAGGACCGGCCGTCACCGATCGGGGCGGCCACCGGCGCCCTGTGGGAGAGGTTCGCCGCGAAGGAACCCGGCGCCGACTTCACCCGCGTCTTCCCTTACGTCGAAGGAGCCTGATCCCGGTCCTCGTGAACCCGGCGGCGTACAGCGGTCGCATCTGCCGCGTGGCAGTCGGCCGGGACGCCGGCGCTACTCGGACGCGTCGCTGAGGCCGAGCCGCAGATGCTCCACGTGGTAGACCGCCTGGTCGAGGAGTTCGGCGACATGGTGGTCGTGCAGCGCGTAGACCACCGACCGGCCGCGCCGCTCGCCGACGACCAGGCCCAGGTTGCGCAGCAGCCGCAACTGGTGCGAGCAGGCGGACTGTTCCATGCCCACCTCGGCGGCCAGCTCCGTCGCCGGAAGCGGCCCTTCGCGCAGCCGCGCGAGGATCAGCAGCCGTGAGGGGGTGGACAGGGCCTGGAGCGTGGTGGCCACCTTCGCGACATTCGCCGCGTCCAGACGCACGCGCGTGGTGACGTTCTCAGCGGCGGCGTCCCGCGCGGTGGTGACGGCTCCATGACCCATGGGCGTATCTTACTCATCGCACATGAAGATATGAATGAGTCTTCATGCATTCCTGTATGGTGCCGGGGTGTCCTCCACTCTTGACTCGCCGCCCGTCCCCGCCCTCGACGCATCCGCCCGCACGGCCCCGGGCCGCCGCACCCGCGTCCTCGCGCTGCCGGAGGCCCGCTGGGCGCTCCTCGCGACCGCCGCCTTCCTGCTCGCGCTCCCGCTGCACTTCGCCGACGCGCCCGGCTGGACGTACGGGCCGCTCTACGTGGTCGCCTACCTCGCCGGTGGCTGGGAACCGGCGCTGGAGGGGCTGCGCGCGCTGCGCGGGAAGACCCTCGACGTCGATCTGCTGATGATCGTCGCGGCCCTCGGCGCCGCCGCGATCGGACAGGTCCTGGACGGCGCCCTGCTGATCGTCATCTTCGCCACTTCCGGCGCCCTGGAGGCCCTGGCCACCGCCCGCACCGCCGACTCCGTACGCGGTCTGCTCGACCTCGCGCCCGCGACAGCGACCCGGTTGACCGCCGACGGCGAGGAGTCCGTCCCGGTGAGTCGACTCGCCGTCGGTGACGAGCTGTTGATCCGGCCGGGGGAGCGGATCGGAGCCGACGGGCGGGTCCTCGACGGTAGGAGCGAGGCCGACCAGGCGACCATCACCGGCGAACCGCTGCCGGTCCTCAAGACCCCGGGCGACGAGGTCTTCGCGGGCACACTCAACGGCACCGGAGCCCTGCGCGTCCGTGTCGAGCGCGACCCCGCCGACTCCGTGATCGCCCGGATCGTCACCCTCGTGGAGGAGGCCTCGCGCACCAAGGCGCCGACACAGCTGTTCATCGAGACGGTCGAACAGCGCTACGCGGTGGGCGTGGTGGCCGCCACGCTCGCCGTCTTCGCCGTGCCGCTCGCCTTCGGCGCGGACCTCACCGGCGCGCTGCTGCGGGCGATGACGTTCATGATCGTCGCCTCGCCGTGCGCGGTCGTCCTCGCGACCATGCCCCCGCTGCTCTCCGCCATCGCCACCGCAGGCCGGCACGGCGTCCTGGTCAAGTCCGCGCTCGCCATGGAACGCCTCGGCGAGATCGACACGGCCGCCCTCGACAAGACCGGCACGCTGACGGAGGGCGCGCCCGAGGTGACGGCCGTACGTCCGGCGACCGGATCGGGGCTGGACGAGGACGCCCTGCTGGCGCTGGCGGCCGCCGCCGAGCACCCCAGCGAACACCCGCTCGCCCGCGCGATCGTCGCGGCGGCCCGCACCCGTGATCTGCGCCTCGCCCCCACCTGCGACTTCACGGCGAAGCCGGGACATGGCGTCACCGCCACGGTCGAAGGCCGGGTCGTCACGGTCGGCCGCCCCGACTCGGACTCGGACTCGGACTCGGACTCGGACTCGGACTCGGACACGGGCACGGACACGGGCACGGACGTCGAAGGCGGCACGGTCGTCCTCGTGGAACGTGACGGCGCTCCCGTCGGCAGACTCGTCCTGGCCGACCGCCCGCGCGCCGACGCCGCCGAGACGGCCGCGGGCCTCACCGCCCTGACGGGCGCCTCACCCGTGCTCCTCACCGGCGACAACCCGCGCGCCGCCGCCCAGGTGGCCACCGCCACCGGCATCACGGACGTACGCGCCTCCCTGCTGCCCGAGGACAAGGTCACGGCCGTACGGGAACTGCAACGCGAGGGCCGCAAGGTCCTGTTCGTCGGCGACGGTGTCAACGACGCGCCCGCCCTGGCCGCCGCCCACGCGGGGGTCGCCATGGGCCGGGCGGGTTCCGACCTGGCGCTGGAGACGGCGGACGCCGTCGTCGTCCGCGACGAGCTGGCGGCGATCCCCGCGGTCGTACGGCTGTCCCGCGGGGCCCGCCGCCTGGTGGTCCAGAATCTCCTCGTCGCGGGCACGTTCATCACGGTCCTCGTCCTGTGGGACCTGCTCGGACACCTCCCGCTGCCGCTCGGCGTCGCGGGCCACGAGGGCTCCACCGTGCTGGTCGGGCTGAACGGGCTACGGCTGCTGCGGGAGTCCGCATGGCGTCTGCGGGAGTCCGCAGGGCATCGGCCGGACGGAGGCCGACCTCGGTCGCTGTGAGGTTGATGTCGGATTCTCGCCAGCCCCGGCCCCGCAGGTGCCCGATGCTTGAGGCATGCGGAACGGGATGCACACCGACATGGAGCGCTGTGTGCGCGCTGTCCAGTCGAAGGACGCGCGCTTCGACGGATGGTTCTTCACAGCGGTCCTGACCACGCGGATCTACTGCCGGCCGAGCTGCCCGGTGGTGCCGCCGAAACCCGAGAACATGACGTTCTACCCGAGTGCGGCGGCCTGCCAGCAGGCCGGGTTCCGGGCCTGCAAGCGCTGCCGTCCGGACACCAGCCCCGGCTCGCCCGAGTGGAACCAGCGAGCCGACCTCGTCGCCCGTGCGATGCGTCTGATCGGCGACGGGGTCGTGGACCGCGAGGGGATCCCGGGCCTGGCGGGCCGGCTCGGCTACAGCATCCGCCAGGTCGAGCGGCAGCTGCTGGCCGAGCTCGGCGCGGGACCGCTCGCGCTCGCCCGGGCCCAGCGTGCCCAGACCGCCCAGCTGCTCATCGAGACCACCACGCTCCCGATGGCGGAGATCGCCTTCGCGGCCGGGTTCTCCTCCATCCGCACCTTCAACGACACCGTGCGCGAGGTCTTCGCCCTCGCCCCGAGCGAGCTGCGCGACCGGGTGCCGAAGAAACGCGCCCCGGCCACACCGGGCGTCCTGAGCCTGCGGCTCCCCTTCCGCGCCCCGCTCAACCCCGACAACCTCTTCGGTCACCTCGCGGCGACCGCCGTACCCGGTGTCGAGGAGTGGCGCGACGGCGCCTATCGGCGCACCCTGCGCCTGCCCTACGGCCACGGGATCGTCGGGCTCACCCCGCACGTCGACCACATCGCCTGCCGCCTCACCCTCAGTGACCTGCGCGACCTGCCCGTCGCGATCAGCCGCTGCCGCCGCATGCTCGACCTGGACGCCGACCCGGTCGCCGTCGACGACCAGCTGCGGACGGATCCCGTGCTGGCGCCCCTGGTGGCGAAGGCCCCGGGCCGCCGGGTGCCGCGCACGGTCGACGAGGCCGAGTTCGCCGTACGGGCCGTCCTGGGCCAGCAGGTCTCCACCGCCGCCGCCCGTACCCACGCGGCCCGCCTGGTCACCGCGCACGGCGAACCCGTCGAGGACCCCGAGGGCGGCCTCACCCACCTCTTTCCCTCCCCTCAGGCGCTCGCGGCCCTTGACCCGTCCACGCTCGCGATGCCGAGCACCCGCCGCACCACCTTCACCACCCTCGTACACCAACTCGCCGACGGCACCCTCCACTTGGGAGTGGAGAGCGACTGGGCCGAAGCCCGCGCCCGTCTCCTCGCCCTCCCCGGCTTCGGCCCCTGGACAGTCGACGTCATCGGCATGCGAGCCCTCGGCGACCCCGACGCCTTCCTCCCCACCGACCTCGGAATCCGGCGCGCGGCCCAGGAACTGGGTCTGCCTTCAACCCCCGCCGCCCTCACGGCGCGCGCGGCGGCGTGGCGCCCGTGGCGGGCGTACGCGGTCCAGTACCTGTGGGCGACGGACAGCCACCCGATCAACTTCCTCCCCGTGTAAGCGACTTCAAGCAAGCGCACATGCTTCAAGCGACTCGAAGGTACGAACTGTGAAACAGCACACGGTCATCGACAGCCCGTACGGCCCCCTCACCCTCGTCGCCGACGACGGCGTCCTGTGCGGCCTCTACATGGTCGGCCAACGCCACCGCCCGCCGGAGGAGACCTTCGGCGAACGCGACGACATGCCCTTCGGTGAGGTCGCCGACCAGCTGAAGGCCTATTTCGAGGGTGAGTTGAAGGAGTTCACCCTCGCACTGCGGATGTCCGGCACCCCGTTCCAGCGCAGCGTCTGGGAGCAGCTGCGCCGGATCCCCTACGGCGAGACCCGCTCGTACGGCGAACTGGCCGAAGCCCTGGGCAACGCGGGCGCCTCCCGCGCGGTCGGCCTCGCCAACGGCAAGAACCCCATCGGCATCATCGTGCCCTGCCACCGCGTGGTCGGCGCGAACGGAAGCCTCACCGGATACGGCGGCGGCCTGGACCGCAAGCAGCGCCTGCTGGACTTCGAGAGCGGTACGGCTCTCTTCTAGGCCCTGTCGTCACATTCCCGTCTGCCCCGCGACGCCATGCACGCGCCCCCAAGTTCTCGGCTTCGCTCGAACAGGGAGGGACTCCCTTCGGCGCACCGGGCACAGACCCAAGTACATCCAGTACGAGGGCCTGTGCCCGGCACGCCGAGAGCACGCTCCCCCAAGCTCTCGACTCCGCTCGAGCAGGGGGACCCCCATGACGCCGCAGGGCCCGCCCTCCGGGCGGACGACGGGAATTTGACGACAGGACCTAGCGCACTTCTCCAGCTCTCTTCGCCGTCGGCTCTCTGTGCCTCCAGCCCTCTTCGCCCAACGTACGCAGCAGCTTCGGCAGCGCGGTTCCGATCGGGTCCCGTACGACCTGGTCGGCCCGGTCGTCGTACGGTGTCGGTTCGGCGTTGACGATGATCAGCCGCGCCCCGTGGTCGGTGGCGAGGCCCGCGAGCCCGGCGGCGGGCTGCACCTGAAGGCTGCTGCCGACCGCGATGAACACCTGGCACGCCTTGGTGATCGCCATCGCCTCACCGAGCACCACCGGGTCGAGCCGCTGCCCGAACATCACCGTCGCCGACTTCAGGATCCCGCCGCACTCCAGGCACGGCGGGTCCTCCTCGCCCCCCTCGACCCGTGCGAGCGCGTCCTCCGTCGGCCCCTTGGCGTGACACTTGGTGCGCACGACGGTACGCGCGGTGCCGTGCGGCTCGATCACCTTGCGGGCCGGCATCCCGGCGAGCTGGTGCGACCCGTCCACGTTCTGTGTGATCACCCGCACCGGCACCCCGGACCGCTCCAGCTCGGCCACCGCCCGGTGCGCCGCGTTCGGCTCCGCCTTCAGCGTCCGGTTCTTGCGCCGCATCTGCCACGACCGCCGCCGGATCTCCGGATCCCCCATGCAGAAGTCGTACGTCACGAGCTTCTCGGCCTCCGGATCCCGCCGCCACAGCCCGTTCGGACCCCGGTGGTCGAGGATCCTGGAATCGCAAGGCATGGGTAGATGTAACCCTCTTGGCAGCACCTCGACACCTGATCACTTGCGTTGGCAACTGCCCTACGGGCAGGCGACCTTCGGGTGGCATGGGATCCGGTGCAAATTACCCGATGCGCAGAACATCGCAATTGCTAGCATCGGGCAGCTGATCCGCCGGGGTCAGGGCATGAGGAGGTAGTGAACGATGCGTTCACGAAGACGCAGACCCCAGATATCCCGGGCTGTCGTCGGCATTCTGACGGCAGCTTTATTGTGCGCGGCCTCGGTGGGGCCGGCGCAGGCTGCGGCAAACGACAGAGGGCTGAAGCTCAGCGCTCTCTCGTTCAGCCCGTCGACGGTTGACGCCACGGCCGAGGGCGCGACCGCGACGCTCGACTGGACCGTGACGGACGGCAACGCCGGCGCCGCCACTGTGTCGGGCGACGTTTACATCCGTCAGATCACCGCAGGGGGCAGCGCCGTAGGACCCGCCTACGACATCAGCTACTCATTGCAGCCGGACGGCTCCACGATGACCAGCTCCGTGTCCGGGAACGCCCAGTCATCCACATACAGTTACGACTTCAATGTGCCGCAGTACGCGGCGGAGCCCAGCGCGACCTGGGCGGTCGTCAGGGTCACTGCCTCGGACGACCGGGGAAAGACCCTGACGGTCGGCAAAGGCCGGCTCTCGGAGTTCGCAAGCACTGTCACGGCCGAGGAGTTGGTCGACTCGGCCGGACCGACTTACGAGCGGGTCTCCGTGCCGCCTGACCAGCCGACGTATCTCTACAACGCGGCCAAGCCCGTCACCGTGGAGTACAGCATCGAGGTCGCTGATCCCGAGTCCGGCTTCTACAAGGGTGAGATCACCGTCGCCGGCCCGGGCGGGCAGACAGCGTCCGGCAAGCTCAGGGTGGTGTCGACCGGAGATGGCTCCACCTCCTGCGGTCCCCACGGTGGTGGCTGGGGCAGTAACGACATCGTCTGCAGCGTCTCGGTCACCATCCCGGCCGGAGCCGCAGCTGGTACGTGGGCCGTCTCACGGATCAGGCTGACCGACAACGCGGGAAACACATCCGTCCACCGAAACTTGAACCTCGCGCCTGTTCAGGTCACTCAGAACGGGACCCTGCAGGCCAGTGACTTCTCCATCACCCCGAAGGCGGTGAACAACTGGTCCGCACCGCAGAAGCTCTCGATCACGATGCAGCCCAACGGCGTGCGCCAGGGGCTCGCTTCGGCCACCGTGTGGACGGACACAGGCTGCGGTGGATCGGTCACCCAGGCGCCTGTCATCAGCGCTGACGGCACGATCACGGTCACTGCCACCATGTTTCAGACCTACGACAAGGAGTGCACCATCACGGGCATAGCGCTCGTGGACGGTGCCGGTGACGTGGCGGCGTACGGTTCATACTTCGATGGGCCGGACCTGAACCTGGTGGTCACACAGATTCCGGACACCACGCCCCCTGTGGCGACCTCCGCATCGTTGAGTTTCACAACGGTCGCCGCCAGCGCCCTGCCCCGCAACGTCGAGCTGACGGCTGACGTGACCTCCTTCGCGGGAGTCAACGGGTACAGCCTCACCATCTACGATTCCACCGGCGATCCCGTCGGTGGGGGCTACGGCGGCCTCTTCGCGGTGACCGACGGGACCGTGCAGATAGTGGCCGGCCTGTCCCAAGGCCTGGCGCCCGGCGTCTACACTATCGGCTTCACGCTGACCGACTCGGGCGGGCTCCACGCGCAGTACGGATACCCCAACGATGTGGGTTCCCCGGCGCCCAGCGGACCGTTGCAGATCACGGTCACTGATTCTTGAAACCGCAAGTCCGTAAGGCGTGGCGGTCGGATGGTCCGCCACGCCTTTTCACGTTCGTGATGGGGCTGGACGGCTCAACCGCCCATCACCCATCGGATCACTGCGATCACACCCAACAGCACGGCGGGGCCCACCCACCACCATCCCATGATCCGTCGCACCGACGGCAGCAGCCACAGCACTGCCACCGCACCGGCAGCCCCGATGGTGAGGACGCACGAGAGTGCGATGCCGGCGTACGCGTCGTCGTCCCAGGGCCCGGACGGACGGATGGTCAGTGCCGTCCAGCAGAAGTACGCAGCGACAAGGGTGAGCAGGATCAGTGGAACGGCGAGGACCAGGCGCAGGCAGCCGCGGTCGTCGTCCACGTGGGAAGGGCTGGTCATCAGCGCAGTGCGTTCCTTGCCTCGTCCAGATTGTTCGTAAAGCCACGCCCGTAGGCCTGGGCGTCATCGGTCTGCCAGTACGGGCCACCGTTGTAACGCGCGGCGAGTTCCTGATACTGGGCCGGCGTCATCTCCTCCGCAGGCACGTTGGCGAACTCGCTCTCCGCCTTGAGTTGGGCCAGGTACTCCGAGGCGATGAAGATGTTCTGCGCAGGGTCCTGGAGAGAATCCTCCACCATGCCGCGCTGCTGGTCGGTGAGGTGGTCGGGGTCGTAGCCGAGGACCTCGGCGCCGCGTCGCACCTGGATGGCAATGGGACCCATGGACGTGTTGTCGGGATCGCCGCCGAGACGCCAGGGGAGGCTCTCGGGGGCGATCGGACTGAGCGGGGAGTCGGCCTGTTCGCGGATGGTGTCGGTGATGTCGTCCAGGATGCCGGGCTGTCCGCCGATCTCCTGCCAGGCGATACCGGCGACCATGTCCGGCGGGAGCCCCGAGTTCCGTGCCGCCGCCTTGATGATGTCCTTGTTCGCCGCGATCCAGTCGGCGTGCTCCTGGGCGTTGGAGGGCGGACTCCAGTAACTGTCCGCCGCTCCCGGGAGGTTGGCGACCTGGAGGCGGATGTCGCGCAGCGTCGGGGAGACGATGTCCCTCCCGGCGATGGGGTAGTAGTCCTGCTTGGGGCCGCTGCCGGGCAGATGGGTCAGCGGATTCGTGCGCGCCTCGGCAGCCTCTCGCCGCAAGTCGGCGATCGCCGAGACGATGTCGACGCGTTGAATGAAGCCCATGCGGAAGTCGGGCAGCAGGTCGTACGCCTGCTTGAGCTGGTGGACGCAGAGCTCCCGTGCCTCGTGTTCTGTGGTCTTCGCCAGATGGAAATCGCCGCCGGCGGCGTCGTGCAGCCGGTTCGCGTCGTCGCGGATGTCGTCGACATCCATGGTGAGCTCGGCGAAGAAGTCCATGACGTCGGTGGTGGACCGCATGTCCTCCCACTGGCGCATCGGCTCCGCCTCCTGGGCCTCACGGGTGATCGCCGTGCCCTTGGTGTGGATCAGGTTTGCGAGGGACTGCTCGTTCGCCTTGCCGTTGGAGTAGTGCGCCTTGGCGACCTCCAGTGCGAACGCATAGTCGCTCAGGGCGCAGGCGGCCTTGTGGTAACCCTCGGTGAGCTGCGTGAGCAGTTTGCGCGCCTCGGTGAGCCGGGCTTCGTAGTGCCGGCTGCCTTCGCTCTTCCACTGGGTGCGCTTCTCGGCCCGCTCGGCGGACGGGTCGACCGCCACGAGCATGTCGTGCAGGCGCTTGAACTCGTCCGCGTTCCGCTCGACGAGGGGCGGGTTGCAGCCCTCCAGATATTCGACGTCCTTGCGGTGGCTGATCCCGCCGCTCATCGTGCCTCCGGAGCGACGTACTGGCCGTAGCGCAATATGTCGTCGAGGAAGCGCAGTGCCGTGTCGTCGTCGATCTTCACGAAGTCGCTGCCGACTGTTCGCAGGCGGGTGGAGAGTGCCGCGAAGAGAGCGACCGCGTCCAGGTACTGGTCATCCGCGAATCCGGCGAACCGGGCCACCTGCTTGGCCACGTCCTCGTGTGTTCGAGGCTCCCGGGCCATGGTGGTGAGTTCGGCGTCAGGCCGGCCCTCCTGGAGGAAGCCCGCTATTTCGATCAGCAGATTCGCGTTGCCGTTGATCGAGTCGGTCTTGGCCACCAGACCCCCCGTGGCTGGTGCGCCGGTGCCACCGCTCGCGTCGGCCGGAAGCTGGTCGATCTGCATGCCCGTCGACCTGCGCGCCAGGGCGTCGGCCTTCAACTGGGCCCACTCCTCATCGAAAGACAACTCGGTTCCCCCTCCGGCTCGTTGTCTCGAACACCTAGCCGATCATGCCATTGGGGGGGACTTTACCCAAACCTCGCCACTTCTTTGCGGAGTGACGTCACATGGCTCCGCCCTGACGTGCCGTATGCGGGCGAGGTCCGTGACGGAATCCCTTCGCCGCAAGGCGGCATCGCGTCATTTTGGCTGAGGGTCGGGACGCCGCGGCTTCTGAATTGGACGGATAGGCTCTTGATCAGTTACTGATCTGGACTTCATGAGGCGTCGCGCGTGATAGCCGATACCCAACAGCGCTAGTAGGCGCTCTCTGCGCTCAGTTGCTGCAGCAGTTCGGGCAGGGCGGTGCCGATGGGTTGGCGGATCACTTCGTCGGCACGTTCGTCGTACGGTGTCGGCTCGGCGTTGACGATGACCAGTCGGGCGCCGTTGTCGGCGGCGACGCCGGCGAGCCCGGCGGCGGGCTGGACCTGCAGGCTGGTGCCGACCGCGATGAACACGGTGCAGGCCTTGGTGATCGCGAGGGCCTCGCCGAGGACCACCGGGTCGAGGCGCTCGCCGAACATCACGGTTGCCGACTTCAGGATGCCGCCACACTCCAGGCAGGGCGGATCGTCTTCGCCGGCTTCGACGCGGGCGATGGCGTCCTCCATGGGCCCGCGGGCATGGCACTTGGTGCACACGAACTTCCGTGCGGTGCCGTGCAGTTCGAGGACCTTGCGGGTGGGCAGTCCGGCGAGCTGGTGCAGCCCGTCCACGTTCTGCGTGATCACCCGCACCGGCACCCCGGCCCGCTCCAGCTCAGCCACGGCGCGGTGCGCGGCATTGGGCTCTGCCTTAAGCGTGCGGTTCCTCCGCCGCATCTGCCAGGCCTGGCACCTGATCTCGGGATCGCCCATGTAGTACTCGTAGGTCACGAGCTTCTCGGCCTCGGGATCCCGCCGCCACAGCCCGTTCGGACCGCGATAATCGGGGATTCCGGAATCGGTGGAGATCCCTGCTCCACTGAGGATGGCGACGAGTGGCCTGTTCATGGGCCGAGAGTAGGACGCTTGCCTGCTAGGAGCGAGCGGATATCAGGGGGGTGGCCCGCGCCGGCCGGCTGTGCTCGTCGACTGAGATCCACGTTCCGCCCACAGTGGCTGCCCAACGGGCTGTCGAAGGGCGAGCAACTAACAGGCGCACTCCCGAGACGTCAGCTTGCCCGCCGCTCGGGAGGACAGTTTCCCAACTACGCGAAAGCGGGACAGGATGACGTGGATCAAGCGCTCGTCTTCTCGGAGGCGGCCACCGATCGTACGAACGACGGCTTGATCCATGTCAAGCCGTGCTCGTAGACCGGTTACTTCTGCCGATGCTCCGTTCCGTGGAGATACCGGCGCCACTGAGCAGGGCAACGAGGGGCTTGGTCATGGTGCCGAGGGCAGATCGCGCGGGGCGCGACGGCGAACGGAATTCGGGGGGGGTGTACGTGGGGGTGCCGGCCGGGGTCAGGGGAAGACGGGGCGGGGACCCAACAGCAGGGCGGCGAGGCGCAGGTACGCCTTGTAGGCCTCGGGGGTCAGCCAGGAGAGTTCGACCGTGCTGCCCATGGTGAGGTGGCCGTCGCGGGGGACCATGACGACGCCTCGGCAGCGGGAGCTCAGGCCGCGGATACTGGCGGCGTCGAGCGTCCAGCCGGCCGCGGGGCGGCTGTGGTTGAGGACGACGACGGCCTCGCGGACCAGGTCCGGCAGGTCGAGGGTGACAAGACGGTCCATGGCCTGCTGTGCCTGGGTCAGACCGGCGGGGTCGGCCCGCGAGACGATGACCACGCGGTCGGCCGCCCTCAGCACCGTCGGCATGAACTTGTCGGAGTCGACCAGGGTGAGGTCGAAGTACTCCTGGGTGGTGCGGGCCACCCGGTGGAAGTCGTAGTCCGTGAACTGGCCGACCGACGCGATGCGGGAGACGGAGTCGTTGGCGAGAACCTGGAGCCCCGACCGGTGCGGGGACAGGAACAGCTGGAGATCCTCGAAGTGCCGCACCTCGCGCAGCGACTCGGCCAGGTCGGACAGGCTGGCCAGGGTGTTGCGGAAGACCCGCCCGCCGATCCGGACCTGGCTGCCCGTGTGGCGGTCGGCGTCGATGGCGAGCACCCGCTCCTGCCGCTGGTCGGCCAGTACGGCCCCCAGCACCATCGTGGTCGTGGTGCAGCCGACCCCGTCCTTGACGCCCACGAGCGCGATCCGCAAGGGCTCCGGCAAGGGGGTCCGGATGGTGCGCATCCACTCCTCGTGGTCGTCCTCCTCGTCGACCGCCGTCTCCGGCTCGACGGCGGGGCTGTCGTCGTCCCCACCGGAGCCGCTCTCCACGTCCTCCCACTCCACCCCGCCCGGCAGCAGCGCCCCGAAGGCGTCCGCCACCTCGCGGGCGGTCGGCCGCCCCGCGGGCTCGGGCTCGACACAGCGCAGCAGCAACTCCGCGATCGTCTCGTCGAGTTGCGCGAGCTCCGGACTCCTGCGCAGCGCGTCGTTCTCGTACCAGCGCCACGGCCGGCCGGTCGCGGCCTGCAACAGGATGGAACCGAGGGCGTACACGTCGCCCGCCGTGATCCGGGACTCGCCCCAGTACGTCACCTCGGGAGCCCTGTAGGGGGAGTTGGCCGGCGTGGACGGTGTCGACGCGCTCCACGCGCCGTCGATGCGCGCCGACGTCCAGCCGATGAGGTGCAGCGTCGACTCCGTGACCAGCACGGTGCCCGGGGTCAGCGCGCTGTGCACGATGCCCTTGTGGTGGCAGCGGGTCAGCGCCCGCGCCAGGTTCCAGCCCAGCCAGGTGAACAGCGGGGTCCCGGGCAGCGCCCCGGCCGCGTCGAGCACGGCACGCAGCGTGGGCGCGGGCAGTCCACTGCTCAGCGTGTCCAGACGCAGCGCCAGCCACGGCGTGGGGCCCTCCAGGTCGCTGCGGACCACGGCGGGCGCGTACATCCCGTCCATGCGGCGCAGCGCCCGGCGTTCCACGTCGAGCAACTCCTGCGCCACGGGCGAGTCGAAGGAGTACGACACCCGCAGCAGTACCCGCTGCCCGTCCTCGTCCTCCCCGATGTACGCGGTGGGCTTGCCGCCCGTGCCGTCGCGTTGCAGCAGCGTGTACGGGCCCAGGGTGTGCAGGTCCTGCAGTCGCAGCGGCAGCCACGACGGGGCCGCGTCCAGGCCCGACGGCAGCCGCACCTCCTCGTACTCGGTGGTGCGCGGCGGCGTCGGCGCCATCGGTTTGGCACCCAGGTGGGTGAGGAGACGGTCCTCCAGCCAGGCGAACGGCCGCGTCCCGGGCAGGAGTTCACCCGTCCCGGAGGGGTGGGCGAGCCATGCGGGGAAGTCGGGGGAGCGGCCCACCAGGGTGCGCAGCCGCGCGGTGACCGCCCGGGTGGTGCGCAGCAGATCGATCGGGGACGCGGTGTCGAGCAGGATCTCCTGGGCCTCGCCGGCGAAACCGAACCGGCGGTGCTGGGCCGGCAGCCGCTCGTCGACCGGCTCCACCTGGCGCATCAGACCGCCGAGGAACACCTCGGCCAGATGCGCGGTGTCGGCCCGCCACGGCACGGCCGCCTGCACCAGCCGCATCACGGGCACCGTGAGCGGGGACACCGCCGCGAGATGAGCGGCCAGCCGGTAGGCCCCCGGCGACGCGGCGTCCCGGAACCTGAGCACGGCGTCCGCCGCGCCACCGCCCCGGGTGTCGGCCCCGGCCCGTGGCGCCTTCGCCTGCAGCGGCGCCAGCAGCGGCAGCTCCGCGCTGCCGCCCGGCGAGGCCACCAGCCGCGCCCACGCGGCGACCGCCGGGGGATACGGCTCCAGTACGGGGACGGGGACCCCGGGGAACTCGTCACCGAGCCCCGGCGGCAGCAGCGGGTCGGCCACCTCCCAGGTGTCGTTCGCCGCGCCGCGCCGCCGGGTCGTCACCAGCCACGGCTCCGAGCGGATGCCCGACCCGTCCCACATGTGGGAGGGCAGTGCGTGCATGATCGCCGTCGGCCCCTGGTGCGCCCAGCGTTCCAGCGCCGCGTGCAGTCGCCCGTCCCGCCAGCAGGCGCCGACGCCGTCGCTGATCACCAGCACCAGCGTGCCGCCCGAGGGGTCGGCGACCGACGCGGGGGAGAGCAGCGGGGCGTGCGGGTCGAAGGGGCGGGAACGCAGCAGCGGCGCCCCCGCCGACCGGGTGTCCAGGCCGTGCACACGGATGTCGCGGAAGGCGCCCAGGCGTTCCAGCAGAGCGCGCAGTTCCATCGCCAGCCGCCGCCACAGCAGCATCGAGATGCCGTCGTCGATGAGGAGGGTGAGGTCGAGCCAGCGCTGCCGGGCGGGGCGAGTCACCACGTCGGGCAGGCCCGTCTCGGCCATGGCGGCCGCGGTGGCCTCCTCGTCGAACTCCCGCTTCAACGGCCCGGGCTGGGGCTGTTTCAGCAGGCGGAGCGCACGACTGAGGCGCAGCTCGTCCGACCCGAGCGCCTTCTCCTCGGGGACCCGTACGGGCAGCGCGCCCTCACCGGGCGCACCGCGCAGCCCCGGCGCGGCGAGGTCCGCGAACTCGGGCGCGCTGCGCGCCGCCGCAGCCGCGTGCAGCGCGCCCAACAGCTGGGCGGGAGGCGGTGGTTGGGACGGCGTGGCGGACGCGGGGGAGTCGGGCCCGGCCGGGGCGGCCCCGGCCGTGGAGCGCTCGGCGTCTCCCGCGCCGGCGCCCGGCGGCGGTCCGGCGTCCGCGGCCAGCGCGCTCGCGAGCGGCGCCGCGGCTCCCGGGGGAAGCCGCGTCGCCAGCCACAGGGTGTCGAGCAGTTCATGGATCGACAGCTCGTGCCCGGCCAGCCGGCCGAGTTTGCTCAACGGGGGCAGGATCGGCGAGGCACCCGGAACGTCCGGGCCGCCTGGCCCGCCGCCGGTGTCACGCGGGTCGCTCCCGCTGCCCCCGCGCACGCTAGACCATCCCGCCCAGGCGGTGGAGTACGGCGTCCAGCAGCCCTTCGGCGTCCAGATCGACTCCGCCCTTGCGCAGGAACACGGCGTTGAGCAGCTGGTCGGTGGCGAGTTCGCCCGGGGCCCGGCGGTTGAGGAAGGCGTGCAACAGGTCGTCCACGTCGGACAGCGCGTCCTCACCGAGGTGCGCGGCGACGATGTCCCGCAGCCGGGCCTCGTCCGGGTCCGGCAGATCCAGCCGTACGCAGCGGCGCATGAACGCCGGCGGGAAGTCCCGTTCGCCGTTGCTGGTGATCACCACGACGGGGAACTCCCGGCAGCGCACCACCCCGCGCGTCACGGTGACCCGCTCGCCGCCCGAGCCATGGGTCAGCACCGGCACCTCGGACTGGGTCTCCGGCAGCCGGGACAGCTCGGGAATCTCGAACTCGCCCTCCTCGAACACGGTCAGCAGATCGTTCGGGAGGTCGACGTCGCCCTTGTCGAGCTCGTCCACGAGCAGCAGCCGCGGCCGGTCGCGCGGCACCAGCGCGGTACCGAGCGGCCCGAGCCGCACATAGGTGCCGATGTCGGGCTCGGGGTCCCCGCGCTCCTGGCGCAGATGCGTCTCGCGCAGCCTGCCGATCGCGTCGTAGCCGTACAGGGCGTCCTTGAGGACGGAGCGGCTGTTGACGGGCCATTGGAGCACCGGTCCGAGGGACAGCTCGTGCGCGATGGCGTGCGCCAGCGAGGACTTGCCGGTGCCCGGGTGCCCGGTGACGAGCAGCGGCCGGCGCAGATGGAGGGCGGCGCTGACCACGTCCGCCTCCGTGCGCCCGATCAGATACGGACGGTGCCGTGTGCGGCCGCCCGATCCGTCGCCGAACTGCCGCCAGGGCGGCGCCTCGGGGAACTCCACCTCACGGGCCACGCGGTCCCCGCGGAACAGCCGCCACCCGTCCTGCGTCTGCTGGGTCATCCTGTCCGCTCCGTTCCTTCCGAGGGGTCGGCGAGCTGGAGTTCGTCGGGCAGCGGCAGCTCGATGTCCTCCCACACCAGGGCGGGACGCGCGGGCACCGCCCGGTCCGCGTAGGCGCGGACCCTGAAGTGCCGTACGCGCTCCGGGAGTCCGTCCATGGGACCGTGAGGTGCCAGGGCGTCGAGCGGGGCGCAGTCGTCCGGACCGGGGGCGGCCCGGTCCCAGAGCACGACCGGCACCCCCATCACCAGGCACACGGGCAGCAACTCGCCGCGGTGCTCGGTGCTTCCGTGCACAAGGACGCGCGCGGTGTCCCGATGGGTTGTCTTCAGCAGCCCGATGAGTCCCGCTCGGCCGCCGATCCTGTGGTCCGCGAGGAGGGTGTCGCTCTGGTGACGGGCGTTCCAGCGCCGCTTGAGATCGGCGGGTCCGGTGCGCGAACGCCGCCGGATCTTCGGGCAGCGCAGCACGAGGTGGAAGTCCTCACCGAGCCGCGCGGAGATGTACTCCTCGGCGCCCGCCCCGTCCCACTCGTCGAGCGCGAGCTCCAGCGCGTCCGGCGGCACCGACACGGCGACCAGCGCGACCCCGTCCCCGGCACCCTCCGCGCCCCCGGCCACCTCCCGGACCAGCCGGGCGATCTCCCGTCCGGTGCGCGGCCGGTCGGACTCCGAGGCGGCGCGCGCCGGGGTGCCGTCGGGGCGCAGCCGCCACACCGAGCAGCGGTAGTGGCCGGCCGGATCCTTGGCGTACCGGTCCAGCTCCACCAGGACCCGCACACCGGCCGGCGCGGACCGCCGGGACCAGCGGTCCGCATCCCCGCGCCGCTCCTGCAGCGCAGAGGAGTGAATGCCCAGGCGGGCGGCGACCCGGCCGCTCCACTCCCGCAGCGCCTGCCGGGCCAGATCGCCGGACGTCTCCGCCGCCACGTACTCGACGACCCGCAGCAGCGCGGGCAGCCGGGGCGACTCGTCGGGCACGGGCGACCCGTCCCCGTACCAGCCCTCCAGTTCATGGACGACCGCGGGCACGGCGGACGGTGCCAGGCGGGCCGCCTGCAGCGAACGCGGCAGGTCCACGTAGGGCAGCGCGGCGGTCGCGGCCCGCGGCAGCAGACCCGGATCGTGCTCGGTGAGGTGCTCCAACTTGACCACCAGCGCCCGGTGTTCGGCCACCGACAGCAGCCGCGCCGCCTCCGTCAGTCGGCCCAGGGCGAGCAGTCGGTCGAGCTCGGCCCGGCCGCGCGGATCGTCCGCCACCTTGGGCGCGAGCGACTCGGCGAGCGTGGGCAGCGCCCGCTCCGTGCCGCTGAGCAGATGGGCGAGCTCCTCCACGGTCGGCGCGCTCCCGTCGCCCGGGGTCCGCAGCGCGAGCTGGGCGGCGAGCACGGTGGCGTGGTCGGCGCGCGCCCGCGGGTCGCCGAGCAGGCTGTGCAGCGGGCCGACCATCATGTCGCGCACCGACTCGGCCTCGGCGAGGGTCGCGGCCGACCGCTCCCGGCTGCCGTTCACCTGCTCGGGTGCCACCCCGACCCGGGCCAGCTCCCGCAGGACCGACTGCCAGCCGAGTCCCCAGCTGCGCCGCAGCGTGTGCTGGGCCGAGAACGCCCCGTCGGGTGCGGTGATCCGCCCTACGACCAGGCCGACGGCCGCCCGGTCGGTCACCGACCAGAGGGGGCCGCCGCTGTAGCCCTCGTCCACCGCAGCGCCCGACAACTGCCCGTCGAGGTAACAGATCCGGCCGTCGTACGCCCCCACCCGCGCGTCGGCGTACGAGAACGGCTGCCCACCGCCGTACCAGGCCCGCACCTGCTGACCGCGCTCCATCTCCAGCCAGCGCACCGGGCTCACGGGCGGGGGCGGCGCCTCCTCGAGTTCCAGGACGGCCAGATCGCCGTCCCACTCCAGGGAGCCGTCGGCGACCGGGCCGTACTGCGGGGACCGCGGCGGTATCCAGGCGACCAGCCGGGCCTGGTGCAGATCCGCGGCGGACAGCACCGGAAAGGACACGTCGAGGGTGACCTTCCCCGGGTTGTGCGGGCTGAGGCTGCGCAGCCCGAGCGCCAGGTTGATGACATGCGCGCAGGTCAGCAGCCTGCGGCCGGAGAGGTAGACACCCGCCCCCGCGGTTCTGCCGCGATCGCTGGACAGGACGCGCACCAGCGCGCCGCGGGCGTCGCCGGACGACGGGTCGTCCGGCGATCCGAACCAGGTCACGGCTCCGTCCGGCGGGGCAGCTGCCAGGTCGCCGAAATGGTCATGCTGGCCTGGCCGTTGGCCCCGACGATGCCGATCTTCAGGTCCTGTCCGATCTGGATGCCGAAGTCGACGGAGATCTCGTGCGGCGGATCGGGTATCCCGCGGATCGCGTCGTGCACCTGCTGCAGTACGGGCCCCAGCGGGCTCAGCACACTGCGCAGACCGTCCGTCGCCAGCGACGCGACCCGCGCGCCACGCCCGACCGGGACCACCCCGGAAATGCCGCCCGGCAGATCGGCGTCGACGGCCGGGGCCGCCGACGCCTCCCCCGCGGCCGCGAGTTCGAGCCGGACGTGGGCCCCGTCGTCGAGGGCGAACTCCATGTAGTCGTAGTGCGGCACACGGGCATTGTGCCGATCAATGCCCCGAGAAGGTAGTGAAGTTGACGAATTCGCCGTAGCCGATGGGCGGCTAGCCCACCCGGTGGCCGTTCTCCAGCTCCGCGGTTCCGCCGCCCTCGGTCAGCACGTCCAGCGCGGCGAGGACCCGGCGGCCGAGTGCGCCCGGCAGATACTCGGCCAGCTCCTCCCGTGGGACCAGCCGCCACGACAGCAGTTCCTCCTCCTGCAGCCGGATCGCCTTGAGTTCCCGCTCACCGAGGACTCCGCCGTCGTAGAGGTAGGCGACGAGCGGGGGTCGCGCCGTCCCATGCACCCAGTCGACCGCGAGCAGCGGGCCGAGTTCGATGTCGAGCCCGATCTCCTCGGCGGTCTCGCGGCGCGCGCCCTGGCGCGGGGTCTCCCCGTCGTCCGACTCGACGGTGCCACCCGGAAGGGCCCAGCCCTCGCGGTAGTTCGGCTCGACGAGCAGCACCCGGCCGTCACCGTCGCGCAAGAGCGCGGCGGCACCGGCGAGGACACGGGGGAGGCCCGCGATGTACGTGGCGAAGTCTGGAGTGGTCATCCCTGAAGCCTACGTACGAGACTTCGAGGTCGCCGACGACGCCCTGGGCGTCCCGTCGGCGGCCCCGACATCCGTCGGACAGGCCCTAGGACAGGTCCTGGGCGTCGGGACCGGTACCGGACCCGCCCTGGGCCTCGCCCTCCGTCTCCCTCAGCGCGAGCGTCCGCGTGGCCAGCTCACTGATCCGTACGCCGTCGAAGCCGAACACCGCGCTGCGTACGGTGTCCTCCAGCGGGTCCTTCCACTGTGCGGGAATGGCCTCGGCCCCGCACAGGACCCCGGCCACCGAGCCCGCCGTCGCGCCGTTCGAGTCGGTGTCCAGGCCGCCGCGGACGGTCAGTGTGATGGTCCGGGTGAAGTCGCCGTCGCCGTACAGCAGCCCGGCCGTGAGGACGGCGGCGTTCGGGATCGTGTGGATCCAGCCGAGCCCGGCGGTCTCCTCGGACACCGTGGTGAGCGTGTCCTCCCAGGTCATCCGGGTCTCGTGAAGCGTGAGCACCCGTCGTACGGTGCGGGCGAGGCGGCTGCTCGCGGGGATGACGGTCAGTGCGGTGTCCAACGCGTGGCGGACCGTGGGCGCGGTGAACGCGGCCGAGACGAGCGCCGCCGCCCACATCGCCCCGTACACGCCGTTGCCGGTGTGGGACAGCACGGCGTCCCGACGGGCGAGGGAGGCCGCCCGGCGCGGCGCACCCGGGCTGGTCCAGCCGTAGACATCGGCGCGGATCAGGGCGCCGATCCACTCCTGGTAGGGATTGTCGTACGTGGCCGTCAGCGGTGGTTTGATGCCGTTGGCGAGGTTGCGGTACGCGGCCCGCTCCGCCGTGAACGTCTGTAGATACGGCAGCCTCAGCAGCCACAGGTCGCCGACCTGCTCGGTGCTGAAACCGAAGCCGTGCGTCTCCAGCAGGTGCAGGCCCAGGATCGCGTAGTCGACGTCGTCGTCACGGCAGCTGCCGTGGATGCGGCCGCGCACGCATTGCCGCCACTCGGGCCGCAGCTCGAACTCGCCGGCGTCACCGTCGGTGGCGGGCTCGGGAAGATAGTCGGTGAGCGGCAGGGCGGCGGCCTGTCGCAGATAGCGGTCGATGCGGTCCCGCGTCCAGTGGTCGCCCTGCTCGACCGGCTTGCCGAGCATGTTGCCCGCGATCCGGCCCAGCCAGCCCCCGAGAACGCGGTCCGCGAGTTCGGTGCCCACAGGAGCATTCATCTGCTGCCGCCTTTCTGCGCATTACGGCACATGAGTGCGTACGAGCGGGTGCGCCTTGCCCCGCTCGGTCGTACAGATGGAGTGTTGGGGTGTTCGAGGTGGGAACGGGTGACCCTTTTCTGTGCGGCGGTGGTGGTGGGGGACTGGCAGGCTGGTCGGGTGCGCGTGGTGCGTGGTGGCAAGCGACTGGCGAACGCCCGCCACCACCTGGCCGACGCCCAGCTCGCCGAGGCCAGATGGCGGGAGCGGTGGGAAGCGCAGCGTTGGTTGCTGGCCGCTGATGGGGAGTCCGGGAAGCGGTACGGGAACGAGATCATCCGCGTCAGCCCGGACGGCGAGATCAGCATCAAGCTTCCGGCCCCGCTGGCGGGGCGGACCAACGCCTATGACGTCGGGCGGGGCCACTGGTATCTGACGGCCTGCTGGCAGTACGCGGCCGCCCCGGCGGTCCCTCTGGGCACAGCCCTCGCGCACGGAGTGATCGGGGTGGACACCAATGCCGATCACCTTGCCGCCTGGCGGCTCGACCGGCACGGCAATCCCGTTGGCAGTCCACGCCGCTTCTCTTACGACCTGACCGGCCGCGCGGATCACCGTGACGCCCAGGTCCGCCATGCACTGACCCGCCTGCTGAACTGGGTCAGGACCTGTCGCGTGCAGGCCGTCGCCATTGAGGATCTGGACTTCACGGCCGAGAAGACGAGGGAGAAGCACGGCCGTAAGAAGAAGTTCCGGCAGGTGATCTCCGGCCTGCCCACCGGCAGGCTTCGTGCCCGTCTGACGTCGATGGCCGATGCCACGGGCATCGCGGTCATCGGAGTCGATCCCGCATACACATCCAAGTGGGGCGCCCAGTACTGGCAGCGTCCCACGACCAGTACCACCCGCAAGACCAGCCGGCACGATGCCGCGAGCATCGCGATCGGCAGGCGCGCCCAAGGGCACCCGATCCGGCGACGGACGGCACCGCCCCCACATGACCGGAGCGATCGTGTGGGGCATCGGACCGTCCAGGCCGGACCGGGCATCTTCGGGCGTGAGGGAACCCGCCCCCGTGTTCCCGGACCGCGCACACGATGCGCCGGGCCCGGACACGGCGCGTATGCGGGAGACCAGCGTGTCCAACACCGTTCGGGACACGCGGCTGAGCCCGAGATCTGGCAACAGGACTCACTCCCACTCAGTCTCTAGGAACGGTCATAGCTCCGGTTTACCCAATTCCGGGCATGAGCGTGCGGCGTTCCACGGTCCGGTCGGGGCATGACGGCGGGGGCGTCCGCCGGTTAAGGTCGCAGCGGCGCGACTGCCTTGACGTGTGCGAGGCCGGAAAGCAAGGGGAATGCAAGGTGGCGGACTCTGCTGTGAAGACGACACGTGCGGGCACCGGGCGTGTTCCGCGTGTGCTGATCGCCGCGGACAAGTTCAAGGGGTCGCTGACCGCCGTGCAGGTCGCGGAGCGCGTCATGGCCGGGCTGCGCCGTGTCGTGCCGGGAGCCGAGGTGGAGGCGCTGCCTGTGGCCGACGGCGGCGACGGGACCGTGGACGCGGCGGTCGCGGCCGGGTTCGAACGGCGGGAGGTGCGGGTCGCCGGCCCGCTGGGCGACGAGCTCACCGCCGCCTTCGCGCTGCGTGGCGACACCGCGGTGGTCGAGATGGCGGAGGCGAGCGGACTGCAGCGGCTGCCCGCCGGAGTGTTCGCGCCGCTGACGTCGTCGACGTACGGGTCCGGGGAGCTCCTGCGGGCCGCGCTGGACGCCGGTGCCCGGACGATCGTGTTCGGCGTGGGCGGGAGCGCGACGACGGACGGCGGGGCGGGGATGCTGTCCGCGCTCGGGGCGCGGTTCGTGGACGCGGAGGGGGAGCCGGTGGCTCCCGGCGGTGCGGCGCTGAGTGACGTGGCGACCGCGGACCTGTCCGGCCTGGACCCCCGTCTGGCCTCCGTGGACTTCGTCCTCGCCAGCGACGTGGACAACCCGCTCACCGGGCCGAAGGGCGCGCCCGCCGTGTACGGCCCCCAGAAGGGGGCGAGCCCCGACGACGTGGAGATCCTGGACGCGGCCCTCGGGCACTTCGCCGCGGTTCTGGAGAAGTCGATCGGGTCCAGGGCCACGGAGTACGCCGCGGCGCCGGGGGCGGGGGCCGCGGGCGGCATCGGCTACGGTGCGCTGGTCCTGGGCGCCCGGTTCCGTCCCGGTATCGAGGTGATGCTCGACGTCCTCGGCTTCGCGCCCGCGCTGGAGAGGGCCACCCTGGTGATCACCGGTGAGGGGTCCCTCGACGAACAGACCCTCCACGGCAAGGCTCCGGCGGGGGTGGCCGCGGCCGCCCGTGCCGCGGGCAAGGAGGTCGTCGCGGTGTGCGGGCGCCTGGCACTGCGCCCGGAGGCGCTCGGCAGGGCTGGCATCCGGCGCGCGTACCCCCTCACGGAGGTCGAGCCCGACATCGCGCGGTGCATCTCCGACGCGGGGCCGATCCTGGAGACGGTGGCCCAGAACATCGCCCGTGACTTCCTGACCTGATCTGACCTGACCTGACCTGACCTGGGTACGACCCGTTCTCGGGACGATCTGGCCCGACCCGTCCTGGAGCACGACGAAGGGGCCCGAACCGGTTGTCCGGTTCGGGCCCCTTCGGGCGTGTACGAGGAAAAGCTACGGCAGCTGCGCCGCGCGCGCCTCACGCCGGTTGTCGCGGAAGTTGTTCACCCGCCGAGCCGTCGCGAACAGCGGAATCACCGCACCCATGACGAGCTGCAGCGCGCAGCCGGTCTGGAGCAGGAGCTGACCGCTGGGGGCGTCGAAGGCCCACGCCGCCAGCAGACCCATGGACAGGACGATCCAGGAGAGCATCGCCACCGCGAGGCGCCCCCGCGGCTTCGGGTACTCCACCCGGCTCACCATCAGCCACGCCGTGCCCAGGATCGCCATCAGCGTCGCCGCGAAGGGAAGCTCCAGGAGCACGATGGAGACCACCGTCAGCGCTCCGAACGGCGACGGCATGCCCTGGAACGTGCCGTCCTTCACCGTGACGCAGGAGAAGCGGGCGAGGCGGAGGACGACCGCGAGCAACACCACGATCGCGCCGAGCGCCGCCACTCTCTGGTGCGCGTCGTCCGCGACCATGCCGTAGACGAGGACGAAGTAAGCGGGCGCCAGACCGAAGCTGATCAGGTCCGACAGGTTGTCCAGTTCCGCGCCCATGGGGGAGGAGCGCAGCTTGCGGGCGACGAGGCCGTCGAAGAGGTCGAAGACCGCGGCGCAGAGCATCAGGATGACGGCCGTGGCGGCGCTGTGGCGCCCCATGCCCGACTCCTGGCTGCCGGTGAGGTGCGGGATCAGAATGCCCGTGGTGGTGAAGTACACCGCCATGAAGCCGCACGTGGCGTTGCCGAGGGTGAGGGTGTCCGCTATTGAGAGGCGGAGAGAGAGGGGCATTTCCTCCTCGTCGTCCACCTCGTCGGCCTCCGGCACCCAGCCGGCCTGAGTCTCAGGATCAATCACGGTCAATTCGAGTCACCCCAGCCACGGTCTTCTGACCGACTTCCACATCGACCTCGACACCCTCGGGGAGGTAGATGTCGACGCGCGAGCCGAAGCGGATGAGACCGATCCGGTCGCCCTGCTCGACCTTCGTACCCTGCGGGATATAAGGAACGATACGGCGGGCGACGGCGCCGGCGATCTGGATCATCTCGATGTCACCGAGTTCGGTGTCGAAATGCCAGACTACGCGTTCGTTGTTCTCGCTCTCCTTGTTGAACGCCGGAACGAACCCACCGGGGATGTGCTCGACCGAGGTCACCGTGCCGGAGAGCGGCGCGCGGTTGACATGGACGTTCAGAGGGCTCATGAAGATCGCGACGCGGGTGCGTCCGTCCTTCCACGGCATGATGCTCTGCACCACACCGTCGGCGGGCGAGATGACCCGGCCCGGGGCGATCTCGCGCTCGGGGTCACGGAAGAACCACAGCATGCCCGCCGCGAGCGCGGTGGCGGGTACGGCCACGGCTTTGGCGGCGCCGGAGCGGCGCGCCTTGACCAGGCTGAGTGCTGCGGTGGCAACGGTCGGGAGAAGCCACGGCGATGCTCCGCGCGCGAGGCGGACCCGGCCGCGAGGTGCAGAGGTTTGGCTGTGGGGCATGGATGACCTTCGTAGCGGATGATGCCGCGCTGGAACGGGGGACGGCGGCTTTCCCGGGATCGTACCGGTCGCGGGCCGCAACTGGGCAAGCCAGGAAGCCGAGTCGGCGGCCGAAGAGTGTTGACGGGGTGTGATCTTCTTCTCGAAGAAAACACCCCGAACTGGGGCATCCAACCCTGCTTAACCCTGGAGTCGATACTCTTCGAGCAGTCGGCGCCCGATGATCATTTTCTGGATTTCGGCGGTACCTTCGCCGATCAGCAGCATCGGCGCCTCACGGTAGAGACGCTCGATCTCGTACTCCTTGGAGAAACCGTAGCCGCCGTGGATCCGGAAAGCGTCCTCGACTACTTCCTTGCAGTATTCGGAGGCGAGGTACTTCGCCATCCCTGCCTCGAGGTCGTTTCGTTCCCCGGAGTCCTTTTTGCGGGCCGCGTTCACCATCATTGCATGGGCCGCTTCGACCTTGGTGGCCATCTCGGCCAGCTTGAACTGGATGGCCTGGTGCTGCGCGATCGGCTTGCCGAAAGTGTGACGCTGCTGGGCATAGGAGACGCCCAGCTCAAAGGCACGCTGTGCGACACCGCAGCCACGTGCCGCCACGTTCACGCGGCCGACCTCGACTCCGTCCATCATTTGGTAAAACCCTCGGCCCGTGGTGCCGCCAAGTACCCGATTGGCCGGAACGCGCAGTCCGTCCATGATGAGCTCGGTCGTGTCGACGCCCTTGTAGCCCATCTTGTCGATCTTCCCGGGAATGGTGAGGCCGGGGCGGACCTCTCCGAAGCCGGGCTCCTTCTCGACCAGGAAGGTCGTCATCGACTTGTGGGGCGCGGTGCCCTCGGGGTGTCCTTCGTCACTTCGCACGAGCACGGCCACCAGGTTCGACGAGCCGCCGTTCGTCAGCCACATCTTCTGACCGTTCAGGACGTACTCGTCGCCGTCCCTGACCGCCTTCGAGGTGATCGCGGAGACGTCCGAGCCGAGACCCGGCTCCGACATCGAGAACGCGCCGCGCACCTCGCCCAGCGCCATCCGGGGCAGGAAGTGGTCCTTCTGCTCCTGCGTGCCGTGCTGCTTGAGCATGTACGCCACGATGAAGTGCGTGTTGATGATGCCGGAGACCGACATCCAGCCGCGGGCGATCTCCTCGACGCAGAGCGCGTAGGTGAGGAGGGACTCGCCCAGGCCCCCGTACTCCTCGGGGATCATCAGGCCGAACAGGCCCAACTCCTTGAGGCCGTCGACGATCTGCTGGGGGTACTCGTCGCGGTGCTCCAGCTCGGTGGCGACCGGGATGATCTCCTTGTCCACGAAGTCGCGGACGGTGGAGAGGATCTCCTGCTGGACGTCGGTGAGACCGGCGGTCTGGGCGAGTCGCGCCATGGCTACTTCTCCTGCTGCTTGAGTTCCGGACGGCCGGGCTGCTCGCCCCCGCGCTCCTTGATGTACGTCTCGGTCGGCACCATGACCTTGCGGCGGAACACGCACACCAGCGTGCCGTCCTGCTTGTAGCCCTTGGTCTCGACGTAGACGATCCCGCGGTCGCTCTTCGACTTCGAGGGTGTCTTGTCGAGGACCGTGGTCTCGCCGTAGATCGTGTCGCCGTGGAAGGTCGGCGCCACGTGCTTCAGCGACTCGATCTCCAGGTTGGCGATCGCCTTGCCGGAGACGTCCGGGACGGACATGCCGAGCAGCAGCGAGTAGATGTAGTTGCCCACGACGACGTTCCTGCCGAAATCCGTCGTCTTCTCCGCATAGTTCGTGTCCATGTGGAGGGGGTGGTGGTTCATGGTCAGGAGACAGAAGAGGTGGTCGTCGTACTCCGTGACGGTCTTTCCGGGCCAGTGCTTGTAGACCGCGCCGACCTCGAACTCCTCGTACGTGCGTCCGAACTGCATGCTGCTCAGGCCTCCGGGGCTTCGAACTTGCTGGTGCGCTGCATGCCGGCCGCCCGGCCCTTGCCCGAGATGACCAGGGCCATCTTGCGGCTGGCCTCGTCGATCATCTCGTCGCCGAGCATCGCGGAGCCCTTCTTGCCGCCCGCCTCGGACGTGCAGTACTCGTACGCGTCGAGGATGAGCTCGGCGTGGTCGAAGTCCTCCTGGGAGGGCGAGAAGATCTCGTTGGCCGCGGCGACCTGGTCCGGGTGCAGCACCCACTTGCCGTCGAAGCCCAGGGCGGCGGCGCGCCGGGCGACCTCGCGGTAGCCCTCCTGGTTGCGGATCTGGAGGTAGGGGCCGTCGATCGCCTGGAGGTCGTGCGTACGGGCGGCCATCAGGATCCGCATCAGGATGTAGTGGTACGCGTCCGCCGGGTAGCCCGGCGGCTGCTCGCCCACGACCAGCGACTTCATGTTGATGGAGGCCATGAAGTCGGCAGGGCCGAAGATGATGGTCTCTACACGCGGTGAGGCAGCCGCGATCTCGTCGACGTTGACGAGCCCCTTCGCGTTCTCGATCTGCGCCTCGATGCCGATCTTGCCGACCTCGAAGCCCATCGTCTTCTCGATCTGCGTCAGCAGCAGGTCGAGCGCGACGACCTGCTGGGCGTCCTGGACCTTCGGCAGCATGATGCAGTCGAGGTTCTGGCCCGCGCCCTCGACGACCGTGACGACATCGCGGTACGTCCAGTGCGTCGTCCAGTCGTTCACCCGCACGACCCGCGTCTTGCCGGTCCAGTCGCCCTCGTTCAGGAACTTCACGATGGTGTGCCGCGCCTCGGGCTTGGCGAGCGGGGCGCAGGCGTCCTCCAGGTCCAGGAAGACCTGGTCCGCGGGGAGGCCCTGGGCCTTCTCCAGGAAGCGGGGGTTCGAGCCGGGCACGGCCAGGCAGGAACGCCGCGGGCGAAGGCGGTTGACGGGCGTGGTCATGCGGGGACCTCCAGGGGGTCGAGCTTGTTCGCTTTCCGGATCTCGTCGACGATACGGCCGATGATTCCGGTGATGTCGAAGTCCTTCGGTGTGAATACCGCGGCGACTCCCGCGGCGCGCAGCAGTTCGGCGTCGGCGTTCGGGATGATCCCGCCGGCGATCACCGGGATGTCGGCCGCGCCGGCCTCGCGCAGCCGCTCCAGCACGTCCGGCACCAACTGGGCGTGCGAGCCGGAGAGGATGGACAGGCCGACGCCGTGCACGTCTTCGGCGACGGCCGCGTCCACGATCTGTTCGGGCGTGAGCCGTATGCCCTGGTAGACCACCTCGAACCCGGCGTCGCGGGCCCGCACGGCGATCTGCTCGGCGCCGTTGGAGTGCCCGTCCAGGCCCGGCTTGCCCACCAGGAAGCGGAGCTTGCCGACACCGAGGTCCCGGGCGGTCTCCTCGACCTTGCGTCGCACCAGCGCCATCGCGGTGCCCTCCTCGGCGGTGACCGCGACGGGCGCGGACGAGACGCCCGTCGGGGCCCGGAACTCGCCGAACACCTCGCGCAGGGCCTCGGACCACTCGCCGGTCGTGACGCCGGCGCGGGCGCACTCCAGGGTGGCTTCCATGAGGTTGGCGGTGCCCTTGGCCGCTTCCTTCAGCCGCTCCAGCGCCTTGCAGGGGCGCGGGTGGTTGAACGGCGGCTGGTAGCGCGTGTCGCGCCACCGCTGGAGCGCGGCGACGACACGGGCCTCGACCGCCGGGTCGACCGTCTGGATCGCCGCGTCCAGGTCGGCGGTGAGCGGGTTCGGCTCGGTGGACTCGAAGATGTTGACGCCGACGATCTTCTCGGTGCCGCCCTCGATCCGGGCCCGGCGCTCGGCGTGCGAGGAGACGAGCTGTGACTTCAGATAGCCCGACTCGACGGCGGCCATCGCCCCGCCCATCTCGTCGATCCGGCCGATCTCGGCGAGCGACTCCTCGACGAGGGCCGCGACCTTCGCCTCGATGACGTGCGAGCCCTCGAAGATGTCCTCGTACTCCAGCAGGTCGCTCTCGTGGGCCAGCACCTGCTGGATGCGCAGCGACCACTGCTGGTCCCAGGGCCGGGGCAGCCCCAGCGCCTCGTTCCAGGCGGGCAGCTGCACGGCACGCGCGCGTGCGTCCTTCGACAGCGTCACGGCCAGCATTTCGAGGACGATCCGCTGGACGTTGTTCTCCGGCTGGGCTTCGGTCAGACCGAGCGAGTTGACCTGGACGCCGTACCGGAAGCGCCGCTGCTTGGGGTCCTGGATGCCGTACCGCTCGCGCGTGACCTGGTCCCAGATCCGCCCGAACGCCCGCATCTTGCACATCTCCTCGATGAACCGGACACCCGCGTTCACGAAGAAGGAGATACGGGCGACGACATCACCGAACTTCTCGGCGGGCACCTGCCCCGAGTCGCGGACGGCGTCCAGCACAGCGATGGCCGTCGACATCGCGTACGCGATCTCCTGGACGGGGGTCGCCCCCGCCTCCTGGAGGTGGTACGAGCAGATGTTGATCGGGTTCCACTTGGGGATGTGGGAGACCGTGTACGCGATCATGTCCGTCGTCAGCCGGAGCGAGGGCCCCGGCGGGAAGACATGCGTGCCCCGCGACAGGTACTCCTTGACGATGTCGTTCTGCGTCGTCCCCTGGAGCTTGGTGATGTCGGCGCCCTGCTCCTCGGCGACGACCTGGTAGAGCGCCAGCATCCACATGGCGGTGGCGTTGATGGTCATCGAGGTGTTCATCTGCTCCAGGGGGATGTCCTGGAACAGCCGGCGCATGTCACCGAGGTGCGAGACCGGCACCCCGACCCGGCCTACCTCGCCGCGGGCGAGGATGTGGTCGGGGTCGTACCCGGTCTGCGTGGGCAGGTCGAAGGCCACGGACAGACCCGTCTGCCCCTTGGCGAGGTTGCGCCGGTACAACTCGTTGGACGCCTCGGCGGTGGAGTGACCGGCGTAGGTCCGCATGAGCCACGGCCGGTCCTTCTGGCGCTCTGTCATGGGTGAACCTCAGACGTTCCGGAAGCGGTTGATGGCGTCGATGTGCTGGGCACGCTTCTCCTCGTCGCGCACGCCCAGGCCCTCGCGGGGCGCCAGCGCGAGCACGCCGACCTTGCCCTGGTGGAGGTTGCGGTGGACGTCGTACGCGGCCTGCCCGGTCTCCTCCAGGGAGTACACCTTGGAGAGCGTCGGGTGGATCTTGCCCTTGGCGACCAGCCGGTTGGCCTCCCAGGCCTCGCGGTAGTTGGCGAAGTGCGAGCCGATGATGCGCTTCAGGGACATCCACAGGTAGCGGTTGTCGTACTCGTGGTTGTAGCCCGAGGTCGAGGCACAGGTGACGATGGTGCCGCCCTTGCGGGTGACGTAGACGGAGGCGCCGAAGGTCTCGCGGCCCGGGTGCTCGAAGACGATGTCGACGTCCTCGCCGCCCGTCAGCTCACGGATGCGCTTGCCGAACCGCTTCCACTCCTTCGGGTCCTGGTTGTGCTCGTCCTTCCAGAACTTGTAGCCCTCGGCGGTTCGGTCGATGATCGCCTCGGCGCCCATCGCCCGGCAGATGTCCGCCTTCTGCTCGCTGCTGACGACACAGATGGGGTTGGCGCCACCGGCGAGCGCGAACTGCGTGGCGTACGAGCCGAGCCCGCCGCTCGCGCCCCAGATCAGGACGTTGTCGCCCTGCTTCATGCCGGCGCCGTTCCTCGACACCAGCTGCCGGTACGCGGTGGAGTTCACGAGCCCGGGAGCGGCGGCCTCCTCCCACGACAGGTGGTCGGGCTTGGGCATCAGCTGGTTGGACTTGACGAGGGCTATCTCGGCGAGGCCGCCGAAGTTGGTCTCGAAGCCCCAGATGCGCTGCTCGGGGTCGAGCATCGTGTCGTTGTGCCCGTCGCTGGACTCCAGCTCGACGGACAGGCAGTGCGCGACGACCTCGTCACCGGGCTTCCAGGCGTTGACGCCGGGGCCGGTGCGCAGGACGACGCCCGCGAGGTCGGAACCGATGATGTGGTACGGCAGGTCGTGGCGCTTGGTGAGCTCGCTGAGCCTGCCGTAGCGCTCCAGGAAACCGAAGGTCGACATCGGCTCGAAGATCGAGGTCCAGACCGAGTTGTAGTTGACGGAAGAGGCCATCACGGCCACCAGGGCCTCGCCCGGGCCGAGCTCCGGCACCGGCACGTCGTCCAGGTGGATCGACTTGCGGGGGTCCTTGTCGCGGGTGCTGAGCCCCGCGAACATCTCCGTCTCGTCCTTGTGCACGGTGATCGCGCGGTACGACTCGGGGAGCGGAAGAGCGGCGAAGTCGGCAGACGTGGCCGTCTGCGACTGAATCGCGTCCAGGATTTCCTTCACGGTGTTGCCTCCGGCGATGAGCGTCTTGAGGGAAGACGCTGAGGGTTACGTCGGTACTGCTGCTGGGAGTGAGGGGTGTGCCGTCGGTTCGGCGGAGGGGGTGGTGCGGTGGCAGCGCCGGGTTGGCGCAAAAGGTTGCCTGTGACGCAGGCGTCCGGGCGCGCTCGCCTGGGGGTACCCCCGGGCGGAGCCTGGGGGAGGCTTGCGGGGACAGCCGGCGTACGAAAGGTCTCTGCACGCCGGCCGCCCGGACAACATCAACGTATGGCACGCCGTGTCACCGTGCAAGGCACGGAGTGCCATGAGTTTCGCTCAGGTGAAATCTTTACGTAACACGTGAGCGATGATCGATCAGATCGACCGATGATCGATCAAAACGCACTGGTCAGGGGCGGTATGGAGGGGCCGGTCCGCGGGCCGGAAGGGCGGGGCGGCGGGCCGCTTCGGAGAACACCTGGTGTCGGTGGCGCGGTGTGAGGGTGCCGGTGCGGGGGTGAGGCCGGGGCGCGTCGGCGTTGCAGGGGGCGGCGGGGCATCTCCGGGAGCGCCGGGCATCGAGAGCGCCGGGCGGTCGATGACGAGGGGCGCTCGGCGGCGGAGCCTGGGGTGCGGGCGACGGGACCAGAAGGGCGTACCGGCCTGAGGACGGCACTTTTCGGCCCACGACTCGCAGCGCCCGTCCGCCGCCGCGGCGCCGGCTTCACCCCCGTACGCGCCCCCACACCGGCACTCTCACGCTCGCGCAACCCGGACAGCGGGGCTTCCGCGTGTCGCGGGCCTGCGAGTGCGCAGCACCCCGTACGACGCCTCGTGGACCGTGCCCGGCCGGCTCGCGTCCCCGCAGCCGATGACCGGCCTCCCCGCGCTCTACGACCTTTCCCGCAGCGCCTGCTCGATGGTCCGCATGACCTGGTCCAACGGCGCGTCGACCCGGGCCACGGTCACCAGAACGTCGCCCTCGGTGAACGCGGACGCCGGCGCAGTACGGGGCGTGGCTTCTCGACCGGCCCCGATCCCCGTCCCGAAGGTCTTGCGGACGATGGAGAAGGCGTGGTCCAGCTGCGCCTCGACGTCACCTTGGCCCCCCGCCCGCAGCCAGCGTCGCAGGACATGGTTGTGCGCCGTGACCACGGCGGACGCGGCGACCTCCGCGAGCAGCGGATCGTCGTTGGCGTCGTCGTCGTGCGCGTGCTCGTCGAAGTGGCCCAGGAGATAGCGGGTGAAGAGCCGCTCGTAGCGGGCCACGGAGGCGATCTCGGCCTCCCGGAGCGTGGGTACCTCGCGGGTCAGCTTGTAGCGCGAGACGGAGATCTCGGGCTGGGCCGCGTACATCGTCATGACTTCCTTGATGCCGCGGCACACCGTGTCGAGCGGGTGCTCGTGCGCCGGAGCCGCGTTGAGGACCGCCTCCGCGCGGATCAGGGTGTCGTCGTGATCGGGGAAGATCGCCTCTTCCTTGGAGCGGAAGTGGCGGAAGAACGTGCGGCGGGCCACCCCGGCCCGGGCCGCGATCTCGTCGACGGTGGTCGCCTCGTACCCCTTGGTCGCGAACAGCTCCATGGCCGCGGCCGCCAGTTCTCGGCGCATCTTGAGCCGTTGGGCGGCGGCGCGACTGCCCGCGGCGCTCTCCGGAGCGTCGGGCGTGGCTGGTGTACGTGAGGACTTGGCGGGCTGGGACATGACCCGAACGTACTGCATGTGCGCAGGGGAGCGCGCATGTCCGGGGAACCCCCCGCCCTCGACGGGCGAGGGGCCTGCGGCCGGGCCGAGCAGTCCGCCCCAGTCGGCGGTGTCGCACAGCCGGTCGCCGGGACGCTCAGCGGCGGGCATATTCGCGGAAGCCGCGGCCCGTCTTGCGGCCGAGGCAGCCCGCGGCCACCAGGTGCTCCAGGAGCGGCGCGGGGGCGAGACCCGGGTCGCGGAACTCGCGGTGCAGCACCTTCTCGATGGCGAGCGAGACGTCAAGACCGACGACGTCGAGGAGTTCGAACGGCCCCATCGGGTAGCCGCCGCCCAGCTTCATCGCGGCGTCGATGTCGTCGAGGGTGGCGTAGTGCTCCTGGACCATCTTGATCGCGTTGTTCAGGTACGGGAAAAGCAGCGCGTTCACGATGAATCCGGCCCGGTCACCGCAGTCCACCGGGTGCTTGCGGATCTTCCCGCACAGCTCGCGGACCGTGGCGTGCACGTCGTCCGCGGTCAGGACGGTCCGGACCACCTCGACCAGCTTCATCGCCGGGGCCGGGTTGAAGAAGTGCATGCCGATCACGTCCTGGGGGCGTGAGGTGGCACGGGCGCAGGCGACGACGGGCAGCGAGGAGGTGGTCGTGGCGAGGATCGCGCCGGGCTTGCAGACCTTGTCGAACACCCCGAACAGCTGCTGCTTGACCTCCAGGTCCTCGGCCACCGCCTCCAGAGCGAGATCGACGTCGGCGAAGGCGTCGTACGAGCCCGCCGGGACGATCAGGTCCAGGGTGCTCGCGGCGGCCTCCGCGGTCATCCGGCCCTTGTCGACCGAGCGGGCCAGGGACTTGCCGATGCGGGCCTTCGCCGCCTGTGCCTTCTCCTCGGTGCGGGCGGCGAGGACGACCTCGTACCCGGCCTTCGCGAAGACCTCGGCGATGCCGGACGCCATGGTCCCCGAGCCCGCGACGCCGACGGAGCGGACCGTGCGGCCGGGGACCTCGGGGCCGCCGGAGAGGGGGGTCAGCGCGTCCCGCACGACCGTCGCGCTGCCGGGCGCCTCGTAGGAGTAGAAGCCGCGCCCCGACTTGCGGCCGGTCAGGCCCGCCTCGCTGAGCTGCTTGAGGATGGGCGCGGGGGCGTGCAGCCGGTCGCGGGACTCGGCGTACATGGCCTCCAGGACCGTGCGCGCGGTGTCGACACCGATCAGGTCGAGCAGCGCGAGCGGGCCCATGGGCAGCCCGCAGCCGAGCTTCATCGCGGCGTCGATGTCCTCGCGTGAGGCGTACTTGGCCTCGTACATCGCGGCGGCCTGGTTGAGGTAGCCGAACAGCAGCCCGTCGGCGACGAAACCGGGGCGGTCGCCGACCGCGACGGGCTCCTTGCCGAGGTCGAGTGCGAGGTTGGTGACCGCGCTCACGGCCGTGGGCGCGGTCAGCACGGACGACACGACCTCGACCAGCTTCATCGCCGGGGCCGGGTTGAAGAAGTGCAGGCCGAGCACACGCTCGGGGCGGGCCGAGTCGGCGGCCAGGCGCGTCACCGAGAGGGCGTTGGTGCCGGTGGCCAGGATGGTGTCCGGACGCACGATGCCGTCCAGCGCGCGGAAGACCTGCTGCTTGATGTCGTACGACTCCGGGGTCACCTCGATGACCAGATCGGCGTCGGCGGCGGCCTCGAGGTCGGTGAAGGCGCGGAAGCGGGCCAGGGCGTCGGCGCGCTCCTGCTCGCTGAGACGCTCGCGTCGCACGGCGCGGGCGGTGGAGGCTTCGAGGGCGGAGACGGCCTGGGTGGCCGCGGCCTCGCTGATGTCGATGCCGATGACGTCGCGGCCGGCCCGGACGAGGACCTCGGCGATGCCGATGCCCATCGTGCCGAGGCCGACGACGGCAACGGTCTTGAGCGGGGACAGAGGGGTGTCGGACAGGGGAGTTGCCATCGCGGGACTCCAGAAAGAGGGTGACGACTGAGGAGCGCACGCAGGTACGCCCAGGAGGCGCACGGAGTGCGGAGAGTGCGGAGAGTGCGGGTGTTGCCGGGCTGACTAGCGCACACGCCCGGTGCCGTCCGAAGGGGGGTGCCCGCGAGGGCGCACCCAGGGAACGGTGAAGCCGACCGGCCCTGTCCCGGAGCCATGTCGTACTGAGGTACCTGAGGTACCGAACCGACTGCTCTCACGGTGGCTGCGTCACCAGGCCACCGCAAGCAAGACGCGAGTGGGTAACTCGCTCGTCTGAGCTTAACTCGCCGGTAACGAGCGCGCCAGCCCCCGAGTTTGTGATGTACGTCCCGGAGTCATGGGGGCCGCGCCTAGGCTCGGTTTCATGGACGAAGAGTTGCGATCACTCACGGAGCGTCTACGAAACGAGGCGGGGGCTTCGCCGGCGTACGAGCGACTCGTGGCGACCGAGGACCCGGATGTGCTTGCGGCCGCGCTGACCGCGCCCGGACAGCCCTTGTGGGCACGGGAGTTGGGCGCCTTCCGGCTCGGACTCGCCGGGGACCGGCGGGCCTTCGAGGCGCTCGTCCTGCTGCTGAACCACCGCGACCCGCAGCGCTGCGCGTCCGCGGCACACGCGCTCGCCCGGCTCGGCGATCCGCGCACGGCCCGCGCGGCCGCCGCGCTCGCCACCAACGAACTGCGCGTCGCCTACGCGCTGCATCCCGTACGGCTCCTGGTCGAGCTGCGCGCCCCCGAGGCCGTACCGTCGCTGATCACCACCCTGGGGCGCAGGCTGCGCCCCCACGACCCCTACCGCAGAGTCGCCCTGGCCTGTGTGGAGGGGCTCGGGGCGCTGGGGGACATACGTGCGAGACCCGTCCTGAACGAGGCGCTCGCCCATCCGGCACTCGCCGAGGCGGCGGTGCACGCGCTGGCCCGACTGCCCGGGTGACACGGCGGTCGGCCGACGGGCCGCCTCCCGCAGCGCCTCGTCGACCGTGCTCACCGTGTCGTCGCGCTCCGGACCCGGCCCTTCGAGCGTAGTCCGTGATGTCCGCACGGGAACGGTCGGAACCGCAAAGAGTTCCCGCGCTACGGGAGTGCCCCGGTGTCGGCGCCGGGGCGCGTGAGGGTGCGGGCGTACCGGACCTCGGGCACGGCGACACCGTCCACCTCGAACGGCTCCTCGCCACCGTCGGGACCGAACCCGGCCCGTGCGTAGAACCGGCGTGCCCCGGTGTTTCCCTTGAGGACCCACAGCAGCATCCGCGCGTGCCCCGCGGCGGTGCAGCGGGCGATCGATTCCGTGAGAAGTGCGCGGCCCACCCCGGCCCCGACCCGCTCGGGGTCGACGTAGATCGCGTACATCTCGGCCGACCCGACGTCGTCGCCGCGGGCTTCGTCGTCCCGGTACGGGCCGTGGCAGGCCCAGCCGATCACCTCGCCGTCCCGCTCGGCGACCAGGTTCACGACCGCGCCGCCGCCCCGCCCGAAACGCTCGCGCCGCCGGGCCGCGTCCTCGGCCACGCTGAGCGCGTCGAGGTACGCCTCGGGCATCAGCCCCCGGTACGCGGTCTGCCAGCCGCGGATACGGATCTCGGCCACCCGCTCGCAGTCCGAGAGGACCATCTCCCGGATCCGGACCGGGAGTGTGCCCACTCGCCCACCACCGCGTACGCCTCGATCTCCATCAGAAACTCGGGGCGGACCAGCGCGGCGACCTGGACCGCCGACGCGGCCGGGAGGCGGTCCGCGGGTATGTGGGCGTCGCGGGCCGCGCGGACAGCCGGCATATGGGCCATGTCCGTGACGAAGAAGGTGAGTTTGACGACGTCGTCGAAGGTCGCCCCGGCGGCGGCCAGACAGCGGCGCAGGTTCTCGAACACCTGGCGGGCCTGCGCCGCCGCGTCGCCCGCGCCGACGAGCTTGCCGTCCTCGTCCAGGGCGAGCTGCCCCGAGACCGCGACGAAGCGGCCCGTACCGAGGACGACATGCGAGTACGCGGCGGCGGGGGCGACCCCGTCGGGGGCGGGAATGCGGGTCAGCTCACTCATGCGTCCATGGTGGACCATGGGTCTGACAACGCCCCCGACGGGCCGTCAGGGCGTGCTCAGCCGCGGTGGCCGAGCAGCCCGTGCAGCGTCGCGCCCGCCGAGGACGCACCGCCCGAGGTGGTGGACAACGCAGCCTTCGTGCTCTTCGGCTCCGGGTCCGGCAGCTTCTTGCACACCGCGTCGGCCACGCCGCTGCCGTGCGGCACCTTGCCGTTGGTGAGGTACGCCGCCAGGTACTTGTCCAGGCAGGCGTTCCCGCTCAGCGTGATGCCGTGGTTCCCGCCCCCCTGCTCGACCACCAGGCTGGAGCCGCGCAGTAGGTGGTGGACCGTCACGCCGCCCTCGTAGGGAGTGGCCGCGTCGTTCGTGGCCTGGAAGAGCAGCGTCGGCGGCAGCGCCTTGTTGGCGATGTTCACCGGCCGCAGCGTCTTCGTCGGCCAGAACGCGCACGGCGCGTTGTACCAGGCGTTGTTCCAGGCCATGAACGGCGCCTTGCCGTACACCGCCCAGTTGTCCTTGCGCCACTGGTTCCAGTCGCGCGGCCAGGACGCGTCACGGCACTGCACCGCGGTGTAGATGCTGTAGCCGTTGTCGCCGGAGGCGTTGATGGCGCCGAGGTTCTCGTAGGCCGCGACGAGCGGGGCCGTCTTCTTGTCGTTCACGTAGGCCGCGAACGCCCCGGCGAGGGAGGGCCAGTAGCCGTTGTAGTAGCCGCCCGGGATGAAGGTGTCCTCCAGTTCGGAGGCGCCCACCTTGTTGCCTGCGGGGTTCTTTGCGAGCGCCCCCCGCATGGCGTACCACTTGGCCTCGACCTTGGCCGGGTCCGTGCCGAGCCGGTAGGTCGCGTCGTGCTTGGCGACCCAGGCCATGAACGCCTCGTGGCGGTCGTTGAAGGCGTAGTCCTGGCCGATGTTGTCCTCGTACCAGACACCACTGGGGTCGACGATGGAGTCGAGCACCAGACGGCGTACGCGATGCGGGTAGAGCTTCGCGTACACGGCGCCCAGGTAGGTGCCGTACGAGTAACCGAAGTAGTTGATCTTCTTGGCGCCGAGCGCGGCGCGGATCGAGTCCATGTCCCGGACCGCGCTCACCGTGTCGATGTACGGCAGCAGGTCGGCGTACTTCTCGCCGCACGCCTTGGCGAAGGCCTTGGCGCGGTCGAGGTTGGCCTTCTCGATCGCGGGGGTGCTGGGCACGGAGTCAGGGCGCACCGGGTTGAAGGACCCGGGCCTGCAGTCCAGGGCGGGCTTGCTGGCGCCGACACCGCGCGGGTCGAAGCCGATGACGTCGTACTGCGCCGCCACTGCCTTCGGCAGCGAGGAGGCGACGAATCCGGCCAGCGAGAGCCCGCTGCCGCCGGGACCGCCCGGGTTCACCAGCAGCGGCCCCTGGTACGTCTTCGCGGTGTGCGGCACGCGTGAGAGGGCGAGGGTGATCTGCCGGCCGTGGGGCTTGGAGTGGTCCAGCGGCACCTTCAGGGACGCGCATTGGAGCGTCGGATACTTGCTGGTCCCGCACTTCTTCCAGGTGGGTTTCGCGGTGGTGAGGGTGGTGCGCGGTGCGGTCGCGGAACCGGCGCTCGCGTCGGCGGGGATCGAGGTGATCATCCCGGCCAGTACGGCGGCCGCCCCGCACAGAGCAGCTGCGCGTTTCTTCACAGAGCCTCCCGAGGACGGAGGATTTTGAGCCGTGCACGCCACGGCCTTCGCCGCATCGTCCCGGAAAGGGGCCCCGGAAGAACTCGTTCTGGAAAGTCTTGACCCAATTGAGCCGTGTGATCCGCTCGGATGCCGTCAGGAACGGGCCGGGCAACGGCCGTTCGCCGTGGTCAGAGCAGGGTGAGCTGGGTCGGCTCCGGCGTGGCGGGCGCCACCGGCTCGGCGGACTCGGCGGGCGCGGCGATCCTGCGGGGCATCCCCGCGCGCGTGGGACCGATGCCGTACTCCTGGGCCAGCTCGTGGACCTGACGGGTGATCCGGCGCTGGTACCACTTCGGGGCGTACGCGCCCTCCGCGTACAGCCGCTCGTAACGCCGTACGAGATACGGGTGGTAGTGCTCCAGCCAGGCCATGAACCACTCCCGGGCGCCGGGCCGCAGATGCAGCACGAGCGGGGTCACCGAGGTGGCCCCGGAGGCCGCTATCGCCCGCACGGTGGCGCGCAGTTGGGCCGGGCTGTCGCCGAGGAAGGGGATCACGGGGGCCATCAGGACCCCGCAGCCGATGCCGTGGTCCGTGAGGGTGCGTACGACGTCCAGGCGGCGCTCCGGGGCCGGGGTGCCCGGCTCGACGGTGCGCCACAGCTGGGAGTCCGTGAAGCCCACGGAGACCGAGATCCCGACGTCGGTGACCTCGCAGGCCTGCTTCAGGAGGTCGAGGTCGCGCAGGATCAGCGTGCCCTTCGTCAGGATCGAGAAGGGGTTCGCGTGGTCGCGCAGGGCCGCGATGATGCCGGGCATCAGCCGGTAGCGGCCCTCGGCCCGCTGGTAGCAGTCGACATTGGTGCCCATCGCGATGTGCTCGCCCTGCCAGCGGCGCGAGCCGAGCTGGCGGCGCAGCAGCTCCGGCGCGTTGACCTTCACCACGATCTGGGAGTCGAAGTCGAGTCCCGTGTCGAGGTCCAGATAGCTGTGGGTCTTGCGCGCGAAGCAGTACACACACGCGTGTGTGCAGCCCCGATAGGGGTTGACCGTCCACTCGAAGGGCATGCGCGAGGCCCCCGGTACCCGGTTCACGATCGAGCGGGCCCGGATCTCGTGGAACGTGACACCACGGAACTCCGGGCTGTCGAACGTACGGGTGGTGACCGCGTCCGCGCCGAACAGCGCGGCGTCCCGGGCACGGTCCCCGGCGGGGTCCGCTGTGAGGTTGTCCCAGCGCATGACGCCTCCTCGGTAGCACTGGCCACAGAATAGAACACATGTTCCCTTGATCGTGCGACCCGGTTTTCCGCGCACGTCGGAGCGCCCCTTCCGTGCCTCGGCGGGGACCCGTTCCGCGCCCCCTGGGGACCCCGATTTGGGGGGTCGGGCCGCCGGGTGGTTGGCTTGCCGCACACCCCGAGTCACCAAGTGCTGGAGGAAGTGCAATGGCGCAGGTCGAGGCCACGACGGAGCGGGTCATCGCGGCGGACGCGGAGGCGGTGTTCGACGCCCTGGCCGACTACAGCGGCACGCGCGCGAAGCTGCTGCCCGAGCACTTCAGCGAGTACGAGGTACGCGAGGGCGGCGACGGCGAGGGCACCCTCGTCCACTGGAAGCTCCAGGCCACCAGCAAGCGCGTGCGCGACTGCCTCCTCGAGGTCACCGAGCCCACCGACGGTGAGCTCGTCGAGAAGGACCGCAACTCCTCCATGGTCACCACCTGGCGGGTCACCCCGGCCGGCGAGGGCAAGTCCCGTGTCGTCGTCACCACCGTCTGGGACGGCGCGGGCGGCATCGGCGGCTTCTTCGAGAAGACCTTCGCGCCCAAGGGCCTCGGCAGGATCTACGACCTGGTGCTCGACAAGCTCGCCGCCGAGACGCAGAAGTAGCAAGGACGCACGCCTCTTTGACGGCCGCACGGCCCAAGAGGCAACTCTCCGGGGCGCGTTGTCACCCTCACTGGTTCGAGTGGATCCCCTCGCGACGCGGCGGTACGCCGTAACTCGTCGCGCTTGCTCACAGTTGTCGCGATAAGCGGGAATTGTGCGGTGGGCGCGACGAGGGGAGCGGTACGTGGGCGGGATCACTCTGGTGCAGGACGAACCGGCTGCCGCGCCCCCGCGGCACTCGCCTCCACCGGCCCCCGGGACCGCCCGGCTGAGCCCGCGCCAGGTGCGGCTGGTCTTCTTCGGGCTCATGCTCGCGCTGCTGCTCGCCGCCCTCGATCAGATGATCGTGGCCACCGCGCTCCCGAAGATCGTCGGTGAGCTGCACGGCCTGGGCAGAATGTCCTGGGCGATCACCGCCTATCTGCTCACCTCCACCGTCGGACTCCCCGTCTACGGCAAGCTCGGCGACCTCTTCGGCCGCAAGGGCGTCTTCCAGTTCGCGATCGTCGTCTTCGTGGCCGGTTCGGCGTGCTCGGGACGAGCCCAGAGCATGGACCAGCTGATCGCCTTCCGCGCGATCCAGGGCATCGGCGCGGGCGGCCTCATGATCGGCGTGCAGGCGATCATCGCGGACATCGTGCCGCCCCGCGAGCGCGGCCGCTTCATGGGCCTGATCGGCGCCGCCTTCGGCCTCGCCTCGGTCGCCGGGCCCCTCCTGGGCGGCTATTTCACCGACCACCTCTCCTGGCGCTGGTGCTTCTACATCAACGTGCCCTTCGGCCTGCTCACCCTGGCCGTCGTCACCGTCGTGCTGAAGCTGCCCAGGCCCCCCGCGCGCGGACGCGTCGACGTAATCGGTGTGCTGCTGCTGGCCGCCGCGTCGACCTGCCTGGTCCTGCTGACCAGCTGGGGCGGCACCGAGTACGCCTGGGGCTCACGGGTCATCATGGGGCTCGGCGCGGGCGCGCTCGTCGCGACCGTCCTCTTCTTCGTCGCCGAGCGCTTCGCCACCGAACCCCTCATCCCGCCGAGGCTGTTCAAGGACGGTGTCTTCAACACCACCGCCCTGGTGGGGCTCGTCATCGGCGTCGCCCTCTTCGGAGCGGCCAGCTATCTGCCGACCTTCCTGCAGATGGTCGACGGGGCCAGCGCCACCGAGTCCGGACTCCTCATGCTCCCCATGATGGGCGGCATCGTCGGCGCCTCCATCGTCTGCGGACAGCTCATCAGCCGTACCGGCCGCTACAAGATCTATCCAGTCCTCGGCAGCGCCCTGTCGGTCCTCGGCATGTGGCTGCTGTCCCGCCTCGAAGTCGACACGCCCCGCCTGCACTACAGCATCTGGATGGCCGTCCTCGGCGCGGGCATCGGCATGGTGATGCCGGTGCTGGTCCTCGCCGTGCAGAACTCCGTGCGCCCCGCCGACCTCGGCACCGCGACCAGCGCCAACAACTACTTCCGGCAGATCGGCGGCAGCGTCGGCGCCGCCGTCTTCGGCACGCTGTTCGCCCATCGGCTCTCGGACGCGCTCGCCGACCGCCTGCCCCCGCGCACCGGCCTGCCCGACCCCGAGTCCATCACCCCGCAGCTCGTCCACTCCCTGCCCGAGGCCCTGCGCGACGACTACATCCGCGCCTACGCGGACGCCATGCCGCGGATCTTCCTCTACCTCGTCCCGGTGCTCGCCCTGGGCCTGCTCATCGCCTGCTTCCTCAAGGAGAAACCGCTGGTGTCCCACAACGCCCCCATCGCCGACCCGGAGACCGCACGGGTGAACGCCCCGATCCCGCAGGCCCGTTCCTCCCACGCCGCCGGGATCCCCGTCTGCGGCACCGTGCAGCACCCCGACGGGACCGTCGTGCCGCGCGCCGCGCTCACCCTCATCGACATCGCCGGACAGCAGATCGGGCGGGGCGCCAGCGGCGAGGACGGGCGGTACGCGCTGTCCACGCCCGGATCGGGGTCGTACGTCCTGATCGCCGCGGCGGGCGGCCACCAGCCGCAGGCCGTCTCGGTGACCATCGGCGAGCGCCCCGTGGAACTGGACGTCGTCCTCGGCGGCGCGGGACGCCTCGCCGGGAGTGTGCTGACCGCGGACGGCACCCCCGTGCGCGACGCCACCGTCACGCTCACCAACGTCCACGGGGAAGTCGTGGCCACCACCCGCAGCGGGCGCGAAGGCGGCTATGTCATCACGGAGCTGGTGGCGGGCGAGTACACCCTCGCCGCCAGCGCGCCCGCGTTCCGCCCGGCCGCCCTCCCTGTCAGCGTGCAGGCCTCGCGCGAGACCCGCCAGGACGTCGAACTCGCGGGCGGCGCCGTGCTGCGCGGCACCGTGCGGGCGGGCGGCGGCCGGCCCGTCGAGGACGCGCGGGTGACGCTCCTGGACGCCGCGGGCAACGTGGTGGACACGCTCACCACCGGTGCGGACGGGGCGTTCCGGTTCGTCGACCTGTCCTCCGGCGAGTACACCGTCATCGCGGCGGGCTATCCGCCGGTGGCCACCGTGCTGCAAGTGGCCGGTGGGGGGCGCACGGAGCGGGATCTGCAGCTCGGCCACGAGGACTGAACGGCCGCCGCGGGAACCTTCGCGGAGGCGGCCCGTGCGCCGGAGCCGCCCCCTGGAAAGGTCAATTCCCGTATTGCCACACATCGCGACGGGCCGCAGCCGTACGGTAGTGAAGGCGGCACAGATCTTGCGGAGCCGTGGGGAGGAAGGGCCTCGGCCATGGACAGCGGCACAGCAAGTGGCACGGACAGTGGCACGGACAGTGGCACCGCGAGTGGCACCGAAGCGGGCGCACCTCACAGCCGCGGAGCTGGGGACGACGCGGTGGAACACACCGAGGCCGGGCGCATTCCGCTGGCCGTGGTGGTCGTCGACCGCGACGGACTGGTGTCGCACTGGAGCACCGGCGCCCGGCGGCAGTTCGGCGTGTCCAAGGAGGACGCGGTGGGCCGCCCCGCCGTCGACCTGCTCCCCGTCTCCGGCGCGCTCCCCGAAGAGGACGAGATCGGGCCCTACGGGGCGTACGCGGCGTACGACGGACTCGGCCCCGGCCTGGAGTCCTCCCTCGGCGGACGGTTCTCCTACCCGGCCGCCGGACGCGCCCGGCTCACCGTGCCCGAGCGGGACCGCGTGGACGTCCTGTGGTGGGCGTACCCGCTGGTCGGCCCCGGACCGGAGCGGCTGCTCGTGCTCGCCGCCGACGCGGACGCGCTGCGCCACGAGGACGCAGAGGTGGCGATCGAGCGCATCGCGCCCGGCTTCGCGCTGCACACCGACTTCCCCGGCGCCGAGGAACTGGCCCGCAGACTGCCCGAGATCCTGCCCAGCATGAGCGTGGGCGACGGCGCCCGCATCGTCTCCCAGGTACTCGAACTGGGCTACCCCGTCCTGGAGTTCAGCCAGAACGACCGGGTGCCGGTGACTCCCGACTGGGGCGTGCCCCGGCGCGCCGAACGCAAGGCGCGCCGTGAGTGGGCGGTACGTGCGGCGGCCACCGGCGAGCCCCTGCCGCAGGAGCTCCAGGACGAGGAGGGCGAGGACCTCGAGTACGTCGCGGTCCGCGAGCGCCTGGAGTTCCTCAACGAGGTCAGCGGGCGCATAGGTACCTCGCTCGACCTCGCGCAGACGATCCTCGAGGTCAGCCGGGCCGTGGTGCCGCGCTTCACAGACGTGGCGGGCACCTATCTGCGCGAACAGGTCGTCGCCGGTGAGGGCTTCCCCGACGGTGTGCCCGACACGACCACCATGTGGCACCGCGTCGCCGTCGAGCACACCGACGAGCCGGGCCGCTGGGACGACGTCGTGCCGGTCGGCGAGGCCATGCCGTTCCCCGCGCACACACCGTTCTTCCAGTGCATGACCACCGGGGAACCCGTCCTCGTGCCGCGCATCAGCGAGCAGATGGGGCACATGATCGCCGCACAGTTCGAGAAGCGCGACATCAGGCCGCTCATCACCAACCGCTCCATGCTGGTGGTGCCCCTGAAGGCCCGCAACGTGGTGCTCGGGTTCATGATCCTGCTGCGCCACCCGGAGCGCGTCGAGTTCAACGACATGGACCGGGTCACCGGCGCCGAACTCGCGGCCCGTGCGGGCCTCGTCCTCGACAACGCGCGCATGTACACCTACCAGGAGAGCGTCGCCGAGACCCTCCAGGACAGCATGCTGCCGCACATCGCGCCCCGCATGGCCGGCTGCGACATCGCCACCCGCTATCTGCCCGGCACCCTGCTGGGACGCGTCGGCGGCGACTGGTTCGACTCGGTGAAACTGCCCGGCTCCCGTACCGCGCTTGTCGTCGGCGACGTGATGGGCCATGGCCTCAACTCGGCCGCGATGATGGGTCAGTTGCGCACGGCGGTGCAGACCATGGCGGCGCTCGACCTGCCGCCCGCCCAACTCCTGCGCAACCTCGACGATCTGGCCCAGCGGCTCGGTGAGCACTATCTCGCGACCTGTCTGTACGCGGTCTACGACCCCATCGTCGGCGAGCTGCACATCGCCAACGCGGGCCACATCCCGCCCGTCCTGGTCCGTGCCGAGGACGGCCACAGCGAACTGCTCGACCTGCCGACCGGCGCGCCCATCGGGGTCGGCGGCGTGCCCTTCGAGGCGGTACGCGTGCCGGTGGCGCCCGGCGACCGGCTCGTGATGTGCACCGACGGCCTGGTCGAGGTGCGCGGCGAGGACATCGGGGTCGGCCTCGCCACGCTCTGCGAGTCCGCCGCCCACCCGGCCGCGTCCATGGACGACGCCTGCGACACGATCATCCGCGCCCTCAACACCTGTGGCGGCCGCAAGGACGACGTGGCGCTGCTGATGGCCCGGCTGGGCGGCATCGAACCCGAGGACGTCGCCGAGTGGCGGCTCTCGCTCGACCCGGTCGAGGCCCGCCGGGCCCGCACCGTGGTCCGCGAGCAGCTCCATGACTGGGGCCTGGCCCGGCTGGCCGACCCGGCCGAGTCGATGGTCGGCGAGCTGGTGGCCAACGCCGTACGGCACACGCACAGCCGTCGGATCGAACTGCGGCTCGTGCGCGGCGACACCCTGCTGTGCGAGGTGGCCGACGACGACCACACCCTGCCGACGCTGCTCAGCGCGAGCCCCGGCGACGAGTTCGGCCGCGGTCTGCGTATCGTCAGCACGCTGGCCCGCGAGTGGGGCACGAGCCGCACCAGCGCCGGCAAGACCGTGTGGTTCGAACTGACCCTGCCGAGGCGCTGACGCGAGGCGATGACCCGGGGGCGCGTACCGGCGTACACGGATCAAAATGAACCGTGCGGGAATGCGCCGCATGCTTGTCGACGCACGCCCGGCACGATAGACCGATCCCGCCCGCCATCCTCGGCGGGCCGCGGCGGCGACCTGGGGAGCGGGCATGAGCGTGACACATCGGTACAGGGAGGCCTGGGAGGGCTTCTGGCGCGAGGCCCCCGACGAGCAGGGAGCCGTCTTCTGGGACGCGGACCCCGCACTGACCGCGGGCGTCCACCTCGCCCTCTTCGAGCCGTACCTGTCGGCTCACGATCTGCCGGTCGTGGACCTGGGCTGCGGCAACGGCACCCAGACCCGCTTCCTGGCCGACCGCTTCCGGCATGTGGTCGGCGCCGACCTCGCGGACGCCGCGCTCGAGCACGCCCGCCTCGCCGATCCGGCGGGCCAGGCGACGTACCGGCGGCTCGACGCGGCCGAGAAGACCGAGGCGCAGAGCCTGCACGCGGAGCTGGGCGACGCCAACGTCTATATGCGGGGCGTGCTCCACCAGTGCGAGCCGGACGACCGCCAGCCGCTGGTGGACGCCCTCGCCACCCTGGTGGGGGAGCGCGGCCGGGCCTTTCTCGTCGAACTCTCCGAAGCAGCCCGGCCGGTCCTGATGGGCCTGGCCCAGAACTCCGACGGACCGCCGCCCAAGCTGGCCCCCATCTTCCGGCACGGCATCGCGCCCGGCGTGGTGTCCGACGACGCGGTCCCCGACTACCTCCGCGCGGCGGGCCTGACCGTCCTCGCGAGCGGTGAACTCCCGCTCGTGACAACCGAGTTCACGTCTGACGGTGCGCGGATCGAATTGCCGTCGAAGTGGCTGGTGGCCGGGCGCACGGCCGGCTGAGCCGGGCACACGGGTACGGCGTCACCTGCCGGTCGGTGACGCCGTACCCCTTCATGGTGGCCGTTGGGTCAGTGGCCGGGCCAGCCGTCCAGGTGACGGTGGACCGCGACGGCGGGAGCGTCCGGGGCCTTCGGTGCGCCTGCCACCGCGTCGTGCAGGACGGCGGTGACCTCCGCGGCCAGCGAGTCGGCCTTCGTCTTGAGGTCGGCGGCCGGGATGGTGGACCGGGTCAGGTCGTCCAGCCTGCGGTGGATGTCGGCGAGCTTGTGCTGCGCGGTGGCGTCCAGGGTGAACGGACGGGCGGTGGACACCACGAACTGGTAGGCGCCGGCAAGGGTTTGGCAGCCGTTGCAGTGCTCGTTGGTCGCGTCGCTGAGGTTCACCGCGTTCAGGTGGGTGTTCTGGCCCGCCAGCGTGACGATCTGGAAGGACAGCGCGACCGACCGGCAGTGCGCGTCGACCGAGCAGCCGACGGAGACCGCGCCTGCCTGGTTGCGTACACCCACCGCCTTCGCCGTGCCGAGCTGCCGCACGGTGAAGGAGTCCTTGACCTGGGTCGGATGCGCCCGGTCGGCGTGACTGAAGGTGTGGTCCTCCGCGACGGCGTGGCGGGCTACCGAGCCCGCCGCCGCGGTGGCGGCCTGGGCCGGGACCGCCGCGGCGATACCGGCCGCGCCGGCCGCGAACAGGCCTATGCGCATGGCTCGTTGGGAGAGACCCCGGCCGGCTGGGCGAGGCTTGCGGTGCGTGTTGGGATGGGTACTCACATGGGTCTCCTGCGGTCGTGGTTCGGCGGGACGACGGCCACCGGGCGGTGATCGCCGAGGGCGGTCACGGGGTGGCCGGGCTCGGTGCGCCGGTCGCGCTGACGGATTCGGTCGGCGCCGGCGGATCCGTCGAGGGCGCCGGTGCGGACGACGAGACGGACGGCGACGGGCCGGGCGGCTCGGACGGACCCGCGGGCGGACCGGCCGAGACGGAACCCGTCGCGCCCGGACCGCCGGCCGGTGTGGTCGGCTTCGTGGACGGGGAGGCGCCGGGTGACGTGGAGGCGGAGGCGTCCGCGCTGGGCGAGGCCGACGTGCTCGGCGCGGTGGCGGCCGTGGAGCCGGAGGACGCGGCGCCGGACGGCAGGGCCGCCGAGGTGTCGGACGGTGACGTGTGCGGCCGGGGCGCGGTCGCGGGACGGGCGGGCGGCTCGGCCGTGGACACGCCGGGCTGGAGGATCGGCGCGATCGGCGGACGCTTCGGCAGCGGCTCGGGTGTCACACCGGACACCCACGCGTAGCTCAGCGAGCCGAGGCCCAGCAGCGCCAGCGCGCACAGCGCCACCCGCAGCCCGGGCTTGTCCGCCGTCGACCGCTTCGCGGCGCGGAAGACCCGGCCGCCCATCTTGAGCGACAGATAGACCACGCCGGCCATCGGGCACAGCAGCATGAAGCAGCCGATCACGCCCATCAGCGCCGCGGCGACCTGACCGCCCGCGAAGGCGTCCCCGGTTCCCACGACCTGGTCCGTGAGCGAGCGGACCATCGTCGCGACGATCCGCGGCAGGTTCCACAGCGCGTACCCGAGCTCGCCGATCAGCAGCGGCACCATGGTGAGGACCCAGGTGGTGATGATGGTCCGGGACGACTTCTTGAGTCCGACGACTTCGGCGCGCGCCGCCTTGCCGCGCCGGCCCGGCACCGTGCTGAGCAGAATCGGTTTGATCTTGCCGTAGAGGTCCGGCACGCCGGCGAGGTCGCCCAGGATGTAGTAGCCGTCCAGCCGGACGGCGGGCATCAGTTGCTCCAGGATCTCGAAGTGCCCGAGATAGACCGTGGCCAGGAAGAACTGCTGGCCGGTGGCGAAGTACGCGCCCGCCATCCCGAGCATGAAGACGACGTTGAAGTACACCCCGCCCAGGTCGGTACGGAGCCGTCCGGCCCGGCCGATCCGGTAGATGTCCGTCACGTCGGTGTACATGGACGGCCAGATGAGGAAGAGCCCGCAGCCGATGCAGCCCGGCCGTGCGCCCCCGTATCTGCACGCCGAGGCGTGGCCGAACTCGTGGAAGACCAGCGAGGCCACGGTGAGCGCGAACACGACGAGCATCAGGACCGGCTGGTCGAGAACCTGGAGTACGGGTTCCACCGCGCCGAAGAAGCCGAACAGCCACACGTCCATGGCCACGGCCGCCGCCAGCATCAGCACGACCACCGTGGGGCGGTGCAGCCAGGCCAGCGAGCGGGCGATCCGGCCCGCCCTGCGCTCGTTGAAGATGATCCGGTGCCCCTTGAGGGCGAGGAGCAGGTCGGAGCGCGGCGCCGAGACCTCGTCCTCCTCCTTGCCCTCCGGCACGGTGACGCCGAGCGGGTCGAGTTTCTCCTCGACCAGGAAACGCACATTGTCGGCGCTGAGCTCGCGGCCGTAGCGGGCGCTGACCCGGTGCGAGATGGTCTCGATGTCGTTCACGCCGTCGATCGCGGAGGCGACCAGGTACAGCAGCCGTGACAGCTGCACGACCTGGCCGTCTCCGCGGCGCGCGATGTACTTCGGTTCGGTGAAGCCCGAACCCTGGTACTCCCCGTGCAGTTTGAGCCCGGAGCTCAGTCGAGGCACCGGCAGCGCCTCGACGCCGGCGCCGACAACCGGCAGGCTTCCCGTGGCGAACTGCTCGTAGGTGACCGGGATTCCCCCCGGCCCCGGCACCGGAGACCCGGTGTCGTACAGCAACGCGGGCCCGTCCCCCAGTGCCGTCATTTTGGTCCTTCCCCCCCCAAGGGGGGGCCGGGCCCCCCCCCGCGCGGGGGGCGGCGCCCTGGCGGTGTGGGGGGGGGGGGGTGTGGGGGGGGGGTGTTCGGCCGGGTGGGG